>NZ_JBUOIV010000015.1:0-93884 GCF_055467485.1 Desulfosarcina sp.
TGCTGTGGCATTTGAACGGTCGCGACTGTTCGATGAAAAACATCCGGCTGCTGCAAATGCGCAACTGGGTCTCTCGCTGAACGCGCTTGAGCAGGATGATTTTCTGGCCTGCCGTGATGAACTCGAAGGTTTCCTGGTTAACTACCCAGAAGATGAACGTGCCCCCGCTGTGAAGGAATCGCTCATACGGCTCGATGAATACGCGGCCATGCCGCGAAAGTCGCCCCCCCTGGCTGGGACGCTTTCGGCGATACGGCCGGGCAGCGGTCAGGTTTATTCGGAACGCTACAAGGATGGGGCAATGGCCTTCTTGGTAAACGCGCTTTTTATTGCCGGGACAATTGCCGCAATGGATGACGAGAATTATGCACTTGCGGCAATTGCCGGGGGAGTCGGCCTGCCTTTTTATATTGGCAAACTATACGGTGCGGCCAATTCCGCCAGAAAATGGAACCTGTCCCTGTCGAACAATATGCGTGACAGCCTGTCAATCACTTTGAAGTTCAATTATTAGCAACTGCCGTTTCCATCCCTCTCAGATAGGGCCGGCAGACACGCCGATCATGAAAAGTGGACAGGCGCCTCAGATTTCATTGTCTATGATTCTTGTTTACTTCTGGCATTAACCACAGGTTCGACTGGTTCTGGATGAGGTTCCCGCTCTGCTGAAAGCTTTGCTTTGATCGAAGCCGATGGAACCAAGTGAAATCAGTTCAGCAAAAATACTGACCCGCGGCAGGCGCTAACAGGCCGATTAATTGGCGTTCCCACCCCCCGCGGCTTTGCTCTTGATGGCCTGCTTTTCGATCAATAGGCGATAGGCCGTGTAGTACTTGTGTATATTCCTGACGTATTGCACGGTTTCTCGACCGATTCGTTTAGCCGCTATCATTTCGACCTGGTTGAACCAGACGTTGGGATCGAGTCCGGTTTTGGCTGCCTCCTGACGAAGCTTTTGGATACGCGTCGGTCCAGCATTGTAGGCCGCAAAGGTAAACCGCGCCTGATTGGGCAGATCCATTTGTTCATCCTTGAAGTAGCTGCTGTGAACCCAGTGCAGGTACTTGACGCCGGCATGGATATTGGGTTCCATTTTTTCGATATCGGGAATGTTTATCGGATCGGCAGCGGCGGTGCTGGGCATCAGTTGCATCACACCAACCGCCCCGGCCGGGCTTCGTTTGCTTTGATCGATGCCGGACTCCTGATAGGCACAGGCGGCCACCAGCAGCCAATCCAGATCATAGCGCTCGCCATATTTCTGAAACAATGCCACCGCTGTCCTGAATCGTTTCAATTCCTCATCATTCAAGGCTTTGCGGATCCACTTGGTATTTTTGAAATAGCGTTCAATGACGATATTGCCAAAAAGGCTTCCCTGCTTGTGCCCCTTGATGAACGCATCCAGTTCCTGCTTCAACAGGGGGCTGTTTTTGCGGACCATCCACGCAATTGAACCGCCTTCGTTGACGCTGATGTCCGGGCAGGGAATCATATCCTTGAATATTTTCGACCAGAGTCCCACCAGGTAATTGTCCACCACGGTCATCGGCACCAGCCCCGCATTGACCATCTCCAAAATTTCCTCATCCTCCAGGTATTCCGACATTTCCTTTATGGCAACCAGGGGTTTCCCCTGCTTCTTAAATGACACGTTGAGCCGCTTGATGCTCTCGTAATAACTGCTAGATTTTCTGACGTAAATTTCCTTACCGGACAGGTCGTCCAGGGACCGTAGGTCGGTTGTTCCCGGAGCGGCGACGACAATTTCGTCGATCCCCTTTGCGATGGGATCCGTAAAATCGACGACCTTGCTCCGCTCTTTGGTAATGGTCAGCCCGGCAGCCGCAATGTCCCCTCGGCCGTCAAGCAGCGCGGGTATGATTTCATCCCGGAACACGGGAATAAATGTCATCTTGACCCTCAAGTGCTTCCGTTTCAGCTTTTTGTTGATCTCCTTTTCAAATTTCATCAGCAACTCGTAGGTCGCCCCGTACATGCGACCTTGGTCGAGAAAGAAGTGGGTATTGTTGAAAGGAACCAGCGCACGGATGAAACGGCGTTCGACCATGCCGTCAAAATCGCCGGTCCATGCCGGATTGAGCTCGTCCGCTGGTATCCCGGGTACTCTTGCGACCAGAAGTGCCACCATGAAAATGAGTAGTGCAGGAATGGAAAGGAGGGCCCGCTCCGAAGATCTTTTATAGTAAACGCCTGTTGCCACCATATTCAACCATCTCCCTGGGCAAAAAATGGGTCATTGTGGGTTAGGATCTACATGCAGGCACGAACACCGTCATGCAAATAAAGCTTTGAAAAACAGCCGGTTGTATGAACCGCATCGGGGAGAACGTTAACAAAGATTATGGATATTGCTGTTCGCCGGCACAGTTGATCGTCGATCAGCGAGCACATTTAGGCATTCCGGCATAGAGAGACAAACCGATACCTTGAAGGCCATCCGGCCGTACCTGTCGAAAAGCCGTTTCCGGTTGCTCGTGAATGGGGCCCGATGACCAAGCGTTATTGCGCGGGTTGACCCTGCTCGATGTGGACATGGGAGAGTTGGCCATCCCGGCAGATTTTCTCATCAACCGGGTTGTCGAACATCACGGCAAACCCCCGGTACTGAGACCGGATCACCGTACCCGTTACGCTGGGTTTTCTATCAAAGGCCAGCACCGGAAAGCGAAGGCTGATCCGCTGACCATCTGCGATCGTCCGCCGGCTGATAATGTAGATGCCGCCTGCGCTGACGTTGCGGACCAGGTCCCGGTACGTTCCCGACTTGACGGTGTATTTTGCACTGAACAGGGCGATATGGCGAGGATGGCGGCGTCGGTTGGCAATCGTATTCATTTTTTGTTCACCTTGTCCCGCAGTTGACCGGAGCACTTGAAGGTTACGACACGTCTCGGTTTCAACATCAGATCTCCCCCGGTGGCGGGATTGCGGCCTTTGCGCTGCTTTTTTTCCTTCACGCAGAATTTACCGAAGCCCGAAACGAGCACATCATCGCCGACTTCCAGGTTGGACTTGATGAGTTCGAGTAAAAATTCAGCGGTTTCCTGGGATTTGTTTTTGGGAAAGTCGAGTTGGGCCTGGATCCGGTCTACGATGTCCTTCTTCGTCAGCGCCATGGGTGGATCTCCGTTTCAGCTATGGTTCAAGTGGTATGAGGGACATGCATACGTTTGCAGAGATTCCTATCCTTGTCAAGGGTTTGGTATCGCTTGACAATTTTGACGGTCCGGGATTAATCTCATAAGGCCGCCCCGCGCGTTGCGCCAAAGCGCCATGACCGGATGGTGAACCCGGAATTTTCCTGCCGATGGCCTGTAAAAGGATGTTACCGTGAAGAAGAACCCGCCTCTGAAAAGAAGCACGGCATACCTGCTGGCACTTTGGATCTGGGCCCTCCCGTCCATAGGCCGGGCATGGCACGACGAAACCCACATCGCCATCGCCAAGGCCGCCGGTTACGAGAAATGGTTCAACGCGGCGGGTGCCGATATCGCCAAGATCAAAGCGGGTGACATCGAAAACAAGAACCACTACGTGTACAATCCGCCGGGGGCCGTCGTCACCGCGAAGATGGTGCTCGACCAGGCAGATCGCTACAACGATCCGGATGACACCGACGGCCATCTTTACGGGGCCATCGTTGCCGCGATCAGACGATACCGCACAACGACCCGATCGGGCAAGTATGCGGAATACCATATCGCCTTTTGCGCACACTATGTGGGCGACTTGTCCCAGCCGCTGCACAACGTCCCCTACACCCCTTACAACCAGCAGCACCACACGGCCACGGATGGCCTGATCAACGATGAGGTGCTTTTCAATCGGCCCCTGATCGAAATATACCCTGTGGAGGTTCGTTCCGAGATGGATCTGGCCAGGGAAATTGCCCGGATTGCCAACCTGTCGCTCCAGCTGGGATACCGGCTGGAAAAGGAAGGGAGAATGCTGTCCAGGCAGGAGGCGTATGAACAGATCAGCCACAGTGCGTCGCTTTTCAAGGCTGTCTTGAGATGGGTAAAAGGATCGGGGAACTGATCGGTGAATCGCGGCGGCTCACTTGATTTCTCAGGAAATGCATCCCGTTTTAGAGACAGTCGGCTGCAGCCGGGATCGATGATGTCATCCAGCTTGTCCACCGTGTTCTTCTCTCCCATTATATTGCGTCGTCCCCTTCGCTCACTAACCCCGCCGCAAGCAACGGGAAATGAGTCCGCTTGCGCGGCTTGCCCAAAATGGTCGAGGGGAATCGACACGAACGGCGCCCTGCATCCTGATGGTGAATTTTTTCCAGCCGCCATTTGCATCTGCAGACAATCGGCCTTACCCTTTTGCTTATATTTTCTGATCTAAAAAAACAGGAGAAGGATCATGCCAACCTGCCGATTCAACGATTTTATGAAAGTCCTCGAGCCCTGGCTCGATCGTGAGTACATCCGCAAGGTTTATCTGACCGACCCGGACCACCTGGTGTTCTTTTTCACCGACGGTGGGCAAAAAGCCTACCACATAGACGACTGCTCCCAGGCCCAGCTCAAAACGACCCTCGCCGATATCCGGTCAAGGGGCATTCCCGTTGAAAATGCACAATGACCATACGGGCCTGGCGTTTGTGTCACAACAGGAACACCTACCCAACCGCTTTTCGCATTCAATCTGATCACCGCGCCACCTGCATCCGGCCCAATCGATTTCCCGACCGTTTTACAGGATGATCGATGAGGTCGCTTCTTCCAAAGCAAATTCGCATCGATGCGGTTTAACAGCCGTTACCTCCATGGCCGCTGGTAGTCATCGCACCCCCCATGGACTCCTCCCCGACCCACAGATGCGTCATCGTGGAACGGAAGGAACACACCATTTTTGTTCGGTCAGCGCATGAATTGACCGCCAGGATCCAGGGGTAGTTTTTACCTGTCATCTTACGGTTAACCGGCTCACATTGCCCCTACCGTTTTATGCCCTACAGTATTGATGGAAGCACAACCGTGGAGATTGGTCATACGATTTAACGGCCGAAATTAAAGTAAATGAAATTTTCGGCGATAACCATAAAGAGGTCACACGGATACCCGCAGTGCCGATTTGAAGCTAAGAAAAGCGACAGGCACCTGAGATTCAATCCGGGAATCGATGTGATGGGACCCAGCCAATGAAACGTCTGAAAAAAGCCATATTGCTGCCGCTGAGATACACGGCCCATCGTTGGAACCGTCTGCGGACATACTACTGGGCAGACAATAAATTACACGAGTTGAGGTCGGTGTATGTCATGCCGACGTTTTACTACCGCTGGCTGTACCAGACCAGCATGCGCTTGGCTGAGACCCGAAGATTCAAGCGTCTGGCTGACCGGGCGATTCATACCATCCCTTATCATGTGCGCTTTCACGTGGCCTGACGACAGGATGTAGAAGCGGCAGCGTTTGCAGCCGTCAACAAGTTCAAACAAGGCAGGTCCTCGATCAGGGAGCTGCCTTGTTTATTGGTTTGAGGGGTTAACCGCTGTATAGAATACCGTTCCTGCTGGTTTCACTTTCTATAATGGACAGAAGGACATTCCCCCGCAATGGCATCAGGCGGATCGACACCCACCGGTTTCACCCATCATGAAAACCCCATGGCGATCACCCCTTGCGCGACAGCTCTTCGAGCAGACGCCGGTACAATCGATAATGGGCGAACGGAACGTTGCTGCGCGGCCGGTCATCGAGGCAGGGAAGGTAACGACCGCTTTCGAGCAGATCCGGCACCGTCTCCTCCACCGCCTTTCTCACGGCCGCCTCATCCCGGGCCAGCGCCGTTGCGTCAATCCCGCCGATCAGGGCGATTTCAGATCCGAACCGACGGCGAAGCGCGGGGTATTGCATGCCGGCACTGCGAATGTTGCTGATCCACAGGCCGTTGATGCCGGCATCGATGAGAGCGGGCAAAAGCGGCGTCAAGTTCCCGCCGGTGGTGCAGAGAATGCGCAGCGGAACACCATACCGGGTTAACAGGTCGATGACTTTCCGGTAGCCGGGTATGGCGAAGCGTTCAAACATCGCCGGCGAAACCACGGGCGCCTGGTTGGAGGCAATGGGCTCATAAAAGGAGGCATAGTCGACCGGTACTTGTGAAAGCACCCGCTCGAGGCAGAGACAATAAAAGTCAGTGGTCCGCTCAACCAGGGCCTCCACCACCTGCGGCCGTTTAACCAATGCAAAACAGGCCGTGCGCAAAGAGGCCCAGTCTCCCACGCCCAGCATCTGCAGGAGGCCGCCTCCCGAGGCATCCACATAAATGACGCGGCCTTGTCGGCGGTTGCGTTGGCTTTGCTGCACGAAGCCGCTCGCATACCGTGATGGCTGGTCCGGGTCGTAATGCCGGTGGAAAGCGGACGGGTCGTCTAAAAGCCCCGGTGCTTGTTGATAAAAGGGATAACTGTGCAGCATGAGTCCGACGTCGTGGTGGGTCTCCAGGTTGAAACCGGTCGCAAACGAGTGCTGTCCGGGAAATCCCTCCCGGCGCCATCGCCTGAGTGTGTCCTCGTCCGGCTCGAGGTCGAAAAAAGGAAACCGGTCCGTGTCACCGCCCAGAAGGGTCCTTAAAAATCGTTGTCGCTGGCTGATGCCACCCATTGTTGCCCCCGCCGATGTTAGTCAACCGATGATGGGAAAATGAAAGCATCTGGATCGTATTGAGCATTCCGTAAAAGCCGGATGGTCAACGGATCGTCTTTCATGGGATATACGATGCGAAACCGGGTGTGGCCTCCCTGCCGGCAACTGCGAACTCGTGCCGGCGCAGTCGTTCTTCGACTGACCCCCGTTCAGATGCCCAACCGAATTGTCCTGCGGCGCAGTGTGTTTTTGTTGATGCCCAGTTCTCTGGCCGTGGCAACCCTTTTCCCCCGGTTTCTGTCAAGCGCCTGTTGGATGGCCCGCCGCTCTATCTCCCTTAGCGTCAACCCCGGCGCAATCGGATTGAGTGCGCTGGGCGGATTCCGGAAGAGATCTTAAGGTCAACACGCCCACCGGAGATTGTCCGAATGACTATCTGCCCTACCTGGTCGAAAACCAGGTTCCCATAGGCGTCTGAATTCCGTGTGCCAAGGCTCGTCAGGTTGACGAGAATAAATTCTTTTCGAACATGATCCTTGATGGTGGACCCCATTTGATAGATATGGCTGCCGAAGCGAAAGTGTTTAATTTCTGACAGCCATCCGGCGACAGCTGAACCGCGGCCAGCAGCGTGAAGGATGCGACAGGGTTATCCCGCGCAACAGCATTTCGGTTGCCCCCCACAACCGCTGCGATGCCGCATCAGATGTTGGTCATGCGGCCTGTGGTCTTGCCGACAATCTCGGGCTTACCCCATTGTCCAACCGACAACCGAGAAAATGAACGGTTGAGAAGTGTGAGGCGTTGATTTGAACGCAAAGAAAAAGATTGGGATCATCATCTGCGATCGCTACCGCCGCTGCGCAGGCGGGAAGTGCTTGCGGGCGATGAGAAACAAAGAGGGTGCATTCAGCATCTACGCGGGCCTCGACATCGAGTTGGTGGGTTTTACCACCGGTGACGGCTGTCCGGGTGGAAACATCGAATATGCCGGCGAAGAGATGGTGAAAAATGGCGCAGCGGTTATTCACCTGGCTACCGGCCTTGTGGTTGGCTATCCACCCTGCCCCCATATCGACACATTTAAAACCTTCCTTGAAAGCCGTTATGGTGCCGCGGTCGTCGTCGGCACACACCCCATACCGAAAAAATACCTGGACATGCATACCCATTTAGGTACATGGGCAGGCGCCGGCTGGCAGCCGCTGATCGCGCCGACCCTGAGCGATGCGGTGACACGGGCAAGCACCGATTAATGCACCAGAAAAAGTGAAACAGCAGCAGAGCCTCTCTCAGACGAAGGCCGACCGGATGTCGGATGGATCGATTCTTCAACGATTGGCCGTCTGTCGGCGGAACGATCGAAGCCATGAAACGGTCCGTGCATCGGCAACGGAGTCAACTTGCGTCACAAAGGATCACTTCTTTTTTTGGCCACCATGCGAAATATCACAACACCGGTTAAACCAAAGATCAGGATGACGATCAACGCCATTTGAATCGCACGGATAAAAAAATGATCGATTAACCGTTCACTCCTGATAATCGCATTCTCGACGATTCGATTGCCGATTGCCTCCATCTCGACCATCGTCTCCCGCCGTTCGGACTGGAGAAGATCGGCAACCCGATTCAACTCTTTTTCCAATTCACCCGTAACAGCCAAGCGTTCCTTGGTAAAATACGCTAATGTTGCATTACGTTGTTTGTCAATCTTGGAAAGGACGTCAGTGCGGTCTTCCTGAATAACCATGTGCAATGTTCCCATCGGAAGTATCCCACCGGATTCGGGCGGTTTACCGTCTGAATCCTTTTTGGAATGCTCTGCACTGATCCCGGACCCGTTTGAGGAATTGGTTTCAGTAGTCGTCGCCAGGTTCGAATCTTTACCATAGGCGACACTAACCATAAAAAGGCTCAAGACAACAATTATTGTACCTATCCGGCGATCAGCTGAATTCATTTCACCTCCTCGTGTCAACGCAAATTGTATTGCAGGCAATCACCCCCGAAGCATAATACGATCACCTTCTTTTGCGATCGTGCTGGATTAAGCAGATCGTATGAAAACACTTTTACGCTTTCAACAGTCAACCATTCAACCGGGTCAGTAGCATCAGCATTCACTGCGGCAAGCAACGCGAGGGTTTGCCGGCAGGATGGGAACCGATTTCCAGTTCGCCCGCCAGCCCCGCCGCAGGCAGCGGGGCTGGCGGGCGCTGTCGCGGTTCAAGACCATCTCTTGACCGCGACATGGGCAAAGAGATGTTGAAAATTAGCCGACTCCGGGCTACGGACGGTTGGCCGGATTGCTGGCCTTCTTGTCGAACCAGTCAAAGTAGGCGTTGGCGCCACTGCGCCCGGACTGCTCCAGCTTGGTCTTCATGGTTTCGGAAAGGTCGAAGTCGGTCGTGCCTACGCCGAGGGTGTCGATGTAAATCGTCCGCTGCCAGTCGTCGCTGTGCAGGTGACCGTTGCCCTGGCTTTCCAGGACCGTGCCGATCAGCGCCTTGATGTACGCGAAGAAATCGGCGATGTTCGCATGCTGCGGTTCGGCGCCGTCTCTGAAAACGCCGATCTCCTGCTTCGAATCCAGGCGAAAGCCCAGCGTCTCCTTGTTATAGACGTACCGGCTCGAGTTGGGGTGTTTTTTCAGGAACCGGTCGTTCTCTTCTTTGTAGTAGCGGGTCTCCACGCCCATCATGGCGCGCTGGGCTTCCTCGATGTACTTGTCACGGTCGAAGAGCTTGACCGGAAAATTGTTGAGCAGCCCGCCGTCCACATAGACGTCGTTGCGGATGTTGCGGTATGCGGCGAAGAAGAGCGGAATGGACATGGAGATCCGCACCGCGTCGGCGATGCGCGTGGTCGGGGTGTGCTCTGCGGAGAAGACCTCGCCGAATCGGGTGCTCAAGTTGGTGCCGTAGACGTAAAGATCCGGCCTTCCCGCCGCCTTGAGATCCCGGAAGGTGGCATGGGGGCTTTTCAGTTTCTTGTAGATCAGCCCCGAAATCCAGTCGTGAAAAAAGTCGCCCTTGTACCAGCCGAACTCCTTGATCAGCCGCTCCGAATCGCGCACCATCCCCCAGCTGTCGTCCATGAAATTGTTGAAATCCATCTTTTTGAGGATCCTGCGCTGCTCGGCGATGTCATAGCCCAGGGCGAACATGGTCGCATTGATCGCACCGGCGGAGGTCCCCCCCACCCGCTTGATGGTGTCCAGAATGCCTTTTTCCTGCATGACCTGCATGGCGCCGATGTAGGCAATGCCTTTAACGCCACCGCCTTCGAAAACCAGGTTCTTGAAATGATAAGCCATGGTACCTCCTTTTTCGTTTGTCGGTGATCGGAAAGCTGCCCGACGCGTGCTCACACCAGACGGAGAAAAGAAGTGCAGATAGCAGATGAGCAGGATCGAAAGCGCCGAGGAAAAAAAAATCGTATCGTGCGTCTGGACAGTACAGCCCTGAGGCTGAAACAAAACAGGTGACAGGTGGATCGCAAAAGCGGTCCACCCACGAAGGAACAAAGCGGCCGGTGGCCAATGCAACGTCAGGTTGAGCCGCTATAGCGAGCCCATTCCCCGCCGCTTGCCGCGGGGTTGGCGAACGAGTTGGAAATCGATCGTTGTTCTCACGCTGATTGGCCGGTAAACCGTCTAGCCGCAGCGCGCCAGATAAACCCCGTTGGCGGTCACCGTCCGCAGCAGGGGATTGTCGAATTGGACCGTGTGACCTTCGGCGCCGGCAAAAACGGCGGAAAGCAGCTCAACAAACGCATCTTCCGGCGGATCGTTGGACCAGAGGGCGAAGATGCCGTGGGGCTTTAAAAGCGATTTCAGCCTACGCAGGCCCGCTTCCGAATAAAAACCGGCGTGACTGCGGTGCAACCAGAATCCGGGGGTGTGGTCGATATCCAACAAGACGGCGTCGAACCGGAATCCCTTCTCCTCCGGATCGAAACCGCCACCGCGGACCCGGGCAAAAAAGTCGGCATGGTGGTATTCACAGCGGCCGTCACGCGTCAGCGTTTTTCCGTTGGGCACCAGGCCCCGGCGGTGCCAATCGATGACCGGTGCCAGGGCCTCGACGACGATCAGCCGCTTGACCTGTTTGAATGCCAGGGCAGCCGCCGCCGTGTATCCCAGCCCCAGGCCGCCGACCACGACGTCCCACTCCTCCCCGCGCAGCGCCCCCAGGCCGATCGTTGCCAGGGCCACTTCGGAGTCATGGAACAGGCTCGACATGAGATATTCATCGCCGAGTTTGACCTCGTAGACCTCGCGGCCGTTCAGGGACAATATGCGCCGGCGCCGAAGAACCAGTTCGCCCATGCGGGTTTGCCGGCAATCGAGTTCTTCAAAATTGGCATTCACGGGCAATGCGCAGTCCTTCCAAGGGCGGGCAGCACCCGGTTCAGGTGCGGGTTGGATTGAAATCGTTCCTGATCGTGGCGACGCAAACCGTCTTCAATCAACAATAAAAAGTTTAGCGCCGACAGGTGTGGACGAACGATGAGGTTCCGCATCGTCTGCAACCTGATAGCTCATGCCCGGCCTAAGCACAAATGTACGACCATCTTTCAGCTCCGTGTTCAACTCTCCTTCAAGGCATAGCAGGATATGCCCCTTGCTGCACCAATGGTCGGCCGTATAGCCCGGCGTATATTCCACCTTGCGCACCCGAAGGTTTCCGAAATGCCTTGTCTGCCAGAAGGC
Source organism: Desulfosarcina sp. (assembly GCF_055467485.1). Classification (NCBI taxonomy): domain Bacteria; kingdom Pseudomonadati; phylum Thermodesulfobacteriota; class Desulfobacteria; order Desulfobacterales; family Desulfosarcinaceae; genus Desulfosarcina; species Desulfosarcina sp. Next base: position 11,344 of record NZ_JBUOIV010000015.1, read on the forward strand.
AAGCCCGGTGTCGCCGGCATGTTCCGTTCGTTCAATTTCCGACCAATCCGTAACGCCAAAGGGCAAATCAACAATCTTCACGCCGTTTCTCCCTTCACACAAAGCACGGCAATCGCCGGCGGCAAAACGCCGCGCTGCAGGAAACCGTTCAAAGATTGCGTCCGGCAAGGTTCAAGCGATTGCTTCCGCCGTTTCATCCAAACCATCATCCGCTTTCCGGGAATTGAACGATTTCCGCGGCAAGCCGCGAGGAGCGTTCTGCCTGTAGCTGCCATGCCATCTGAAGCGCAACCATGCATATCATTACGAATCCTGACGGTTGAGGCAAGCAAAAAATAACCGGCTGATTTGATATGAGGATAAAAACAAGCGTCAACCGCTCAGGCAGGAGCGTCGAAGGTTTAGGGGAACCGGGCACCGTCCCGTTCACCATAATTGGTGTCGGCATCGTATTGGGCGTCGAGAATGGCATACCGGGCAAGAATCTCTCGGGCCACTGCATTGGCCTCCGATTCCAGCCGGTCACAGGACCGCCGATCACCCAACTGCGAAAGCTGCCGCTCTATTTCTCGCGCCGCATCGATACCCAGGGAAGCGTGCCCGTTTTCGTGTTTTACCAAAGCACGCATGTATCGTTCCCATCGATCTGCCAGAGGTGGCGGTAAATCATCAGCCTGATCCAGATGCGGCAAGGTCTGCCGAATACGAACGGTCGTGGCAACCGCCGTAATCCGGCAAGTGCCATCCGCGTCGAACACCCACCCCAACTGCCAGTCGACGTCCCATTGGGTGTAAGCGTCAAAGGGCCTGCCGTTATGCCGAACGGGAGTATACCGGTCCAAGCGCTGCCGAATCAGCGCGGCTGTTTGACCGGTCACCGAGTATTCGCTTTTTTGTAAGAAAACTCCAGGTTGTGCTGCAGCCTGCGTCAGGCAGACCACTACAGGCAACAGGATACAGGCTGTACCGGTCAAGACAGATCCAAGCTTTTGGCCCACCATCATGGCACGATGGCCACGGCGCGCACCGGCGAGCCGTCGGCATTTCTGATTTTCATGGGAAAGCCGGCAAACAGGAAGGTCGGGACCGGCACGGCTTCCAGGTTGGTGAGATTCTCGACGATGACCAGCCCGGCACCCAGCAGGATGGTGTGGATCGTTAAATCCACGGCATCAGCCGGATCGGCCGAGAGGGTGTCCATTGCCACCCCCTTCAATCCCTGTTGGGCCAGCCATCGGGCGGCATCCGGAGTGAGCACCGGGTAGCCTGAAAAATAGCGTTCAGTCCCCCAGTATCGGCTCCACCCGGTATAAATGACGACGAATCCGGATTCCCGGATAGCATCCGCATGGGGCTGCAGGTCCTTACGGTCGATGCGCGCCATGCCTGCCCGGGTACAACGAAGCAGAAAGGCGTTTGCGCAAAAGGTCTCCACCGGCAGCTGGTCCAGCGTCCTGGATCCGGAGAGGATATGGGCCGGCGCGTCCACATGGGTGCCGGTGTGCGAGCACAAAGCGATCTTCTTCTCACGGTAGCCGTCCGCCTCGATGGAGGCCGTCTCTTCGAAAACCGGGGGTGCCGTGCCCGGGAACACGGGCATGCCCGTTTCCAGAAAGTGACTCAGGTCGATGATTGTCATCGCTTCTCTTTCAGCATCCGATCCCGTTCATGGGGGACGAGCGCCGGTCCGCCACACTCACGAGGCGGAGAAGGGTCGATGTTGATCCTTGCCCGCTCAGCCGTCATTCTCTCCATCCGTTTTATTTGGAAAACCTTACACTGGCCGCCGCCACGACACCCCACACCCAGTTGTAAACCAGGACGAAGACCGGGGTCCACATGCCCAGGCTCAGGCCGGCCATTCCTTTGTTGGCCTGGTATGGGAAAATGAAAAACAGCTGAACCGCGGTCGGCAGAAGACTCAACACGGCCCCCTTGAGCAGGAACCGGGAATTCAACACGGGCAGCACGAACAGCAACCCCCAGATCCCCCCCCAGACAATCCGCGGGTAGAGCCAGCCGGGGGTCAGGGACGGCGCGATGGATACGCCGGCCCACCGGGCGATGCCCAATTCACCGGCTTGCCAGACCACGAGACTGTTGGCCAGCGCGCCCAGGCAGCCAGCCGCAAAACAGATCATCATCTTTTTCATGCAAACCTCCAGCGATTGAAGCTACCGTCAACCGATCCGATGCTGCCGTCCAAAGGATAAAAGAAGGCCGGGGCTCCCGGGCCGGACAATGGGTCAATAAGGTCGTAATTAATGTCAAGCTAATCATTTAACGCCCGATGTCATGGTCCGGCAACGGGCAATGACGGCAAGGCGTGGTCAACGACAATCTGGCGGCAACCGTAAAATGCCATTGGCTATTGCATGAAGATCCGTCCCGGGTTAAAGTGTTATCGACAACCGGTGATCATCCGCGAGCCGGTTTGGTATGGAACCGTAAGATCAGGAGCCTGTCCCATGGCCCAATGGAATATGCCCGTCGAACCCGATGAACTGCTATACGCCCTCAAAGTGGGCAATGCGGCTGCGCTGAATCAAATGCCGCTGAAGCATACGCCGGGCCAGGGGCTGGAGATCGTGGACGAGGAGACCGGACAGGTCCAGACCGTCCATTTTGCGGACAATGCGGTCAACCGGTTCGGCGTTGCCATCGCCCGGGAGTTCGACAACATGGGCTCCAAATTTTTCTCGCTGATGACCCGCATCGGCGCACTGATGCGCCTGCTCGAACACGACCGGGCAAAACCCTACGTTGAACTGGAAGGGGAGTTCACCAAAATCCGCAACGCCATGATCGAAACCATGGCGTCGTTTCCCATCTCACCCGAGGGTTTTGTGGACGTGGACAAGTTTTTCAATCATCTGGAAAGCGCCAGAAAAAAAAGGCCCCGCCAGACAGACAATTAACACCTGGGCGCATGTCGGTTCATTTTTTCCGGAGCCCCAGCAGGTCACCCACCGTGGCCACCAGATGCTGGACGTCGAAAGGCTTGAAGAGGGAGCAGTCCGCCCCCACCCGCTTGGCGATCTCCAGGTAATCCTCCGGGCCGATGCTTCCCCCTCCGGATATGGCAATAATTTTCGTTTTTGGATAATTCCGCTTGATTTCGTCGATGGTCTCCAGCCCCTCTTTCTCGGGCATGAAGATATCGGTGATCACCAGGTCTGCCGGTCTCATCCGGAACCGGTTCATGCCTTCCTCTCCGTCGGCGGCTTCATCAACGAGATGATCCGCATCTTCAAGGGCCAGCTTCAAGGAGAGCCGTATGGCATCATCATCATCGATCACCAGGATTCTGGCCACGGGTTTAACCGTCTCCCTCTGTCCGAAGCACCAGCGCGCCGGTGGGGCATGACTCGAGACACGCCTGGCACGACAGGCAGTCCGCGGCGGCAACCGGGTCGGCATCGAAATAACCGACCACCGTATCGAACCCCCGGCCGGCAAAACTCAACCGGGGTCGCTGGTGCTGCCGCCGGCAGATCCGGACACAGATGCCGCACAACACGCAACGGTTGGGGTAGTAGTCCAGCACCGGGTGGCGGGCGTCCACTTCCGGCTCCTTGAGTACCTGTTCGAAGGGTTTGCATCCTAAACCAATGCCCAGAAACCTGGCGATATTCTGCAGCGCGCAGGCCTTGTTGGCCGGGCAGGATTTGCAGTCCACCCGGTGAACCGACAGCAGCAGTTTAAGGGCCGTCTTCTGAAGGCTGCGCACCGCCTCGCTGCCGCTGCGAACCGTCATGCCGTTTTCCACGGTCACCGCGCAGGCGGCCACGGGTTCACGAAATCCGTCGATCTCGACGAAGCAGAGACGGCACGCGGCCGGGGCGTCGACCGGGGTGTCCCCTTCCAGCCAGCACAAATGGGGAATGTATATGCCGGCCGACAGGCAGGCCGACAGCACACTGCTGTCATCCCGGGCCTGGATGGTTTGGTCGTCCACGGTCAGACTTACCGTCGTTGAAGACTTTTCTTGCATCCGGACGTCATCCTTCAGCTTTCCGTTTTTTTCTTTTCAGCCGGCCGTTCGATGATGGGCGCCAGAGCCGCCGGAGAGACCTTCACCACGGCGTCGTAGTCCGGCGGGCAGGCCACCATGCACTCGCCGCATTTGACGCACAACTGCTGGTCGATGCCCTTCTTGCGGTTGCTGGTAGTAAACACCGCATCCACCGGGCAGCAGCCCACGCAGGCATCGCAGCCCCGGGCGCATTTGTCCAGGTCGATGTAAAAGGCGGTCAACGTCCGGCAGGTACGTCCCGGACAGCGGCCCTCCTCGACGTGCGCCTCGTATTCGTCCCGGAAATAGGCCAGGGAGGTCAGCACCGGGTTGGGGGCGGTCTTGCCCAGCCCGCACAACGATCCCTGTTTCACGGCCCGGCTCAGCGTATCCAGTTGCCCCAGGTCTCCCTCGCGCCCTTCCCCGCGGGTCAGCCGGCGCAGGATGTCCAGCAAATGGCGGGTGCCGATGCGGCAGAAGGTGCATTTGCCGCAGGACTCCTTCTGGATGAAATCCAGAAAATAGCGCGAGACGTCCACCATGCAGCAGTCTTCGTCCATCACCACCATGCCGCCGGAGCCCATCATGGCGCCGGCCCGGGTCAGGGTGTCGAAATCCACCGGCGTATCCAGAAAGTCGGCGGACAGGCAGCCCCCCGACGGCCCGCCGATCTGCACCGCCTTGAACTGTTTTTTATGGGGAATACCGCCGCAGATGTCGAAGATCAGTTCGCGCAGGGTCACGCCCATGGGGATCTCCACCAGTCCCGGATGGGTCACGTTGCCCACCACGGAAAAAACCGCCGTGCCCGGACTCTCCGCCGTACCGATGCCCCGGAACCAGTCGGCCCCCTTTTCCAGGATCGGCGGAACCGTGGCCAAAGTCTTGACATTGTTGATCACCGTGGGCCGGCCGTCCAGCCCCCGCTCCACCGGATAGGGCGGGCGGTGCCTGGGCATGCCCCGGTAGCCCTCCACCGACCGGATCAGGGCGGTCTCCTCGCCGCAGACGAAGGCGCCGGACCCCTGGAAAAGGTCGATGTCGAAATCCACTCCGCTGCCCAGGATATCCGTTCCCAGAAAACCCGTTTGCCTGGCCTGCTCGATGGCGGCGGTCAGAATCCGTACCGCCAGGGGATATTCGGCCCTCACATAAAAGAGGCCCCGGCCGGCACCCACGGCCATGGCGGCGATGATCATGCCTTCGATGACTTGGTGGGGGTTGCTTTCCAGCAGGGTGCGGTCCATGTAGGCACCGGGATCGCCCTCATCGGCGTTGCAGACGACCAGCTTGCCGCTGCCCGACGCCGCCCTCGCCGCCCGCCATTTTTGGGCCGTGGGGTATCCCGCACCGCCGCGCCCCCGAAGCCCGGCCGCTTCGATTTCGGCAATGACCGCTTCAGGCGTCCGGCACAGGGCGGCGGCCAATGCACCGTAGCCCCCGTCGGCGATATACTCATGGATTTGTTCCGGGTCGATCCGTCCGCAGCGGTCCATGATCACCCGCTTTTCCCGGCTGAAGCGGGCGAACTCCATCACCGAAGGAATCATCTCGTTGTCAACGGTGGCCCCCATGACGTGCTCGAAGCGGGGGTCGCCCTCTTCCAGAAACAGCTTGACCAGCATCCTGGCCTTGCCCGGGGTCACTTCCGGGTAGAGAATGGGCGGGAATCCGGAATCGGGGTAATCGATGATCACCACCGGTTCGGCGTAGCAGTGGCCCACGCAGCCCACCGTGTGCACATGGGCATCGATGCCCCGCTCGGCCAGGGCCGTTTCGAAGGCCGCCTGGGTTTCCAGGGCGCCGGAGGCAATGCCGCAAGTGGCCATGCCGATATGTATCTTGGGCAAGGGGCTCTGATCAAACTGCTCCTTCCGGGTCCGGGCCTCGTCGGCAAGGGCCTGGTAGGCCGCGGAAATCCGGCTTTCGGCGTCACCGGTCATGATTTGGCCGCCTCCCTCTGCGCCTTTTCTTTTTCGAGACGGACCCGCAGGACCAGCCCCTCCACCTTGCTGGGAGCCATGTGCCCGTGAAGGGTCTCGCCCAGCAGGGCCACCGGCGCCAGGGCACAGCAGCCCACACAGGCCACCCGTTCGATGCTGAATTCGCGATCCTCGGTGGTTTCGCCCTCCCGGATCTCCAGTTTACGCTCGAAATTCTCCAGGATGATCTCACCGCCGCGCACATGGCAGGCCGTTCCCATGCACACCTTTACCGGGTTTCTTCCCGGCGGGTTGAAGCGGAACTGGTTGTAGAAAGAGGCCACCCCGTAAACTTCGGACCGGGTGACGGCCAGATGGTCGGCAACCAGGGACAAGGCCTCGTCGGGAAGATACCCCAGGGCCGTCTGGGCCATCTGAAGAAGCGGGATAAGCAGGCTTCTGCCCCTGGGAGAGGCATTGACCTGCTGTTGGAGGATTTCCAGGTGGGCTCGATCTTCAGCGGTGAGTGAATGCTCCATGGTCACATGTCGGCGATGGGTGTGGACAGTGAAAGGATTTCAGGCATCGTCAAATCTTGTCCATGGCGCCATAGGCAGCCTGGATGCGCTCTCGCAGTAAAAAACAGAGCCGCTCGAGCATGAAAAAGCCGAAGGGGGTGTCCTCCTCCATGCATTTTCTCAGCTGGCGCCCCTTGAGGCGAATCACCGTTGAATCTTTCTGGCAGCTGGCCGAAGACATGAGCACATGAGGTTCGCCCAACAGGGCCGACCAGCACCCCAGGGTCCGCCCCTTGCCCAGGGCATCGATCACCACGGATCCCTTGTGGCTGCCGATATCCATGGCACGCTCCAGAAATACGTACCCGTCGACGATGATGAAGAGGTCTTCGCCAAAGTCTCCCTGCCGGAAGACATAAGCGCCGGCCGTGTAGTGATCGATGGTACAGAAACCCGCGATGGTGACCAGGTGGGCCGGGGAGATGTTCTTCAGAAACCCGCACGATTGCAAGGTGGACTGAATCTCATTGTTGGCCATGGGTGCCTCCATTAACCGTCGCATTTCCAAGACGGTCGGTATTGACCACTGCCATGTGCTGGTAAGCCTGGATCAACCGCGCGCCCAGGGCCCGGGAAAGATGCTTGAAGAACAGGTAGCCGCTCTCCGTGTCGCCGTCCAGCAGCTTGAGCAGGCGGTCCCGGTCCAGTTTCAGCACCACCACCGGTGTCGCACAGATGGCATCACAACCGCAATGGCTGCGGTCGATGAGGCAGCCCCAGCCGAAGGCCTCGCCCACACGGTTTCCCGTGTATACCTGCTTTCCCGTTTCAGCGATCGTGATCTTTACTTCTCCTTGGGCAAGGATGAACAGATGCCGGGCCGCATCGCCACTTCGAAACAGGATTTCTCCCTCAGCAAACGCCTCGCGTTCGGCGATGGCCATGACCCGATTGACCATATTCTGGTTCAGCCCCCAAAACAGATCCGTCTGTCTGATATACATGGCGACCTCATCTGGGCAAGCGACTCCAGCTGCATCTGGTTGGAGTGGTGATTGATCTGTAGAAAAGAAGCGCCTGTCTTTTTTATAGTACGCGGAAAAACCGGGTGTCAAATCATACTTAAAATGCGAATTGTGGAATGATGGGATTGGGGGGTAGAGGGATTGCAGTGTCTAAAATGTCAGGAATGGGTTGATTGGCTGGCCATATCATGTTCGGTCAGAAGTGGTGGCTTGAGGTCCAGATCAAGGCCGCAGGTTTTTTTAAACCGGAGGCGCAGCAATGCAACGCTGAGGATTTAAAAAATTCGAGAACGCCGAGTTGGGCCACAAGATGCCATTTCCGGTTGCACATGTACCGTTTTGCCGTCCGAACGCATGGATATCGCACCATGCGTACAAGTGCACAGGATCCGGCTGCCCGCTGCGCGGTAGCGATCCGTCACCTCGGGATGGGGGAAGCCGAAGCGGTTACCGGCACCGGCGCTGATCACCACCACCGCCGGCGCCACCGCGGCAATCAGTTCCGCGGAACTGGATGTGCGGGAGCCGTGGTGCGGTGCAAAGAGAACCGTGCTGGCAAGGCCCCTGCCCGTCCGCTGCACCAACTGGCTTTCCGTCCGGGCTTCGATGTCCCCGGTGAACAGAAAGGCGGTCTCTCCCATTGCCGCCTTGACAACCAGTGAGCCGTTGTTGCGGTATGCCTGGTCGACATCATGCACCTGGCTGTAAAACCCCGCCGATGGGTTCAGGACCGACAGCGTCACCGGACCGATAACCATTTTTCCGCTATCGGCGTCCACCGTTCGCACGACGATGTCCTGCTCACGGCACACCGCCATCAGTTCCCCATACCCTTTCGTGGTGTTGACATCGCCGTTGCTCCACAGTTCACGGACGTTGAAATACCTGGCGATGTATATCAGGCCGTTGAGATGATCGGCGTTGGGGTGAGAGAGGACGAGGATGTCGACGGTGGCGATTTTCTTGCGCCACAGCAACGGCGCCACGACACGCTGCCCCATATCGAACAGGCGGTTGTCGGAAAACCCGCCGCCGTCATAAAGCACGATGCCGCCGCCGGGCAGTTCCATGAGCGTGCAGCCTCCCTGGCCCACGTCAATGGCCGTCACCTTGAGATCCGGCTGCCAGAAGCGTTGATAGTACCAGTATGCGCCATCACCGGCGGCCAGCACGATCGCTGCGGCCAGCACCCACGGGGCGACGGCCGTCTTGCGCATGTTCAGCAATGCCCAGCCGGCCAGATAATACAGGAAGATCTCCACCAATGATGGGGTCACGGTTTTCACCGCGGCAAATGAAAGCCCGGAGAAGAAATCCACCCCCATCAACGCCAGGTGGAGAATCTTGATGTCCAGCCAGAAACCCAGGTTGGCGGCGGGTTCAAAAAAAAAGGCGACAAAAGCCGACACCAACCCTGCCGGAACCGCCACAAAACCCACCACGGGAACGAGAAACAGATTGGCCGCGATGCCCACCACCGAAGTCTGGTTGAAATGAAGCAGGACCGCGGGAGCCGTGCCGGCAATGGCCAGGCCGGAGACCAGAACGAAGGCGGCCAGGCGACCGCCGGCCCGCCTGGCCGGTGGACGAGCGGGATCTCCCGCAATCCCGATCTTTTCCAGGCCATACACGATGGCCAGCACGGCGGCAAAGGAGAGCTGAAAAGAGATGGAGAACAGGGCCGGCGGGAAAAGGGCCAGGATCAGCAGGGCCGCTACGGCAAGGGTATTCATCACGTCCTGCGTCCGCCCCAGGATCAGGGCGGTCAGAAACACCGCCACCATGACCTCGGCCCGCTGGGTGGAAGCGGACATGCCGGCCAGCAGCCCATAGGCCAGCACGGGAACCAGTGTCGCCGCCGCCGCCCACTGCCGGCCCCACCCCCGCCACAGCAGGGCCGGGAAATAAGAGAACACCCGGCGAAAAAAGCCGAAGGCCAGGGTGGCCACGATGCCCACATGCAGCCCGGAGATGGCCAGCAGGTGACCCACGCCGGCCCGGTTGAATCGTTCGCGCAGCTCCTCGTCGATGCCCGAGCGGTCTCCGAAGACAAGGGCCTTGAGCACGGCCTTTTCATCCGCGTCGGCGTCGCCGCCGGCCGAATCGATCAAACGGGCCAATCGATGGCGGGCCGCATGGATCAGGCGCCCGGGCGCAGACCGGTTGCGTTTTCCGATCCGCTGGATTTTCTCCGCCTGCGCCCAGGCGCTGCCCTGAATGCCTTCGAACGCCATGTGCCGGCGATAGTCGAAGCCGCCTGGATTTTGAAAATTGCGGAACGCCCGGATGCTGGCCGGAAACACCACCCGATCGCCCGGCTCCAGGTTCGCCTCCCCCATGACCGTCAACCGGATGCGGCCCCGCACCGGATGAGACGACGCTTCACGGGACAGGCGGTCTACGTCAAGGAGAAGACGGGTCCGGCCGTAGCTGAGGAGGGGTGAATCGGCCACGGTTCCGTGGATCCGCCAGTAGCCGGTGTCAAGATAATGAGCGACGTGGTCGGGTCCGTGCACGGGCGACACCCACGGCAGCATGGCCAGGTATCCGGCGGCCATGGCGGCCAGCAGCGGAGACCATCGTGCCGGTCGGTCCCGTCTCAGGCAAATGGCCAGCCGAGCGGCTGCAGCCAACAGGACGGACAGCGCCGGAATGGCCAGGCCGGGCAGGCCCTGGGTCAACAGGATGCCGGCAATCAGCGCCAGGGTAACGGGTATGGCAGGACGGCAATAGGATCCCTGGGAAGTGTCGGTGGACGGGGTCACGGGCGGGTTATATCCCGGACAGGGTGACTTCAATGGTTCGGCGGCGGGAGCGGTTGTCGTGATTGACGGCCACCACCTGCTGCCAGGTCCCCAGGCGAAGCGCTCCACGGCGGATGGGAAGGGCGATGGACGGACCCAACAGGGCCGCCTGCACGTGGCTGTGGCCGTTGCCGTCGTGCCAGGCCAGTTCATGGGCATAGGCCAAGTCTGTCGGCGCCAGCCGGTTGATGGCGTCTTTGAGGTCCCGGACCACCCCCGGTTCATATTCGATGGTGGTCAACGACCCCGTGGATCCGACGACGCATGCAGTGGCCTGGCCGTTTTGGATGCCCGACCGGCCGATGATGCGGTTCAGATCATCGGTGATGTCGCGGATGTCGGGGCCGACGTTCAGATCGACCTCGACGGTGGCGAAATGAAAGATGATTGAGGCCATGGTTTCTCCCGGTGTCAACGGTCGGCAGGCAGATGTCAGACGACGGACGTCGGCGGTCAGATGACGAAGGCCCTTTTCCCTGCCCAGGGTAGCGCCCAGTATAGGCCAACGTATTTTTGGATTCAAGGCAAGATCAGATATCGCATGTCGCAGGGAGATCATCCGATGCTGTCGTGCCGGGCCTGGCAGTCGAGGAGCGCCGCAGGCAGTTCACCGACCATCGCGAATCAGGGTTTGGATGGCATGTGCCGGAACGGTCAGCCGCGCCCACACCCCATCGATGCGCAGGGCCGCGGAGAGGGGTTGATCGCCGCGGTTGCAGACGACCAGCACCAGACTGCCGTCCGGGTTCCTGGCGGCAACGCTCTCCAGGCCATTGCCGGCCTGGGTGCTGGTCAATCGTCGGGCGCCGGGCAGGATGTAGCGACTGAAATGGCCGATGTACCAGTACGAGCTCTGCTGGGTCCAGGTGCGTCGGTGGGTGTCGACGATGATCGGTGCATCGCACCAGTTGCCGACATGGTTGGGTCCGCCGTGCTGATCGAGGGCCAGGTTCCAGTCCAGCCAGCCCTCGGTCCAGTGATTCAGGTCGCCGATGATGTGATGGGCATAGCGCTCACCGCGATCCCAGCGGCCCGGTTTGACGCCCCCCTCCCAGCACCCCTCGGTGAACAGCAGGTGCTTGTCGGGAAAGGCGTGATGGAGCCGGTCGAGATTGTCGAACTGGTCACCGCTGTACCAATGAAACCCCGTGCCCCAGACGTACCGCACGGTTTCGGGGTCGGACAGGATCACCCGGGCCCGCTGGTAGACCGCGTCGCGATTGTGATCCCAGACCAGCAGGCGCTGGCGGGCCAAACCTGAGGCATGCAGCGCCGGACCGAGGTGGTCGCGAACGAAATCGCGTTCCTGCTCGGCGGTATACAGACACGACTCCCACACCTGCCTGGCCGCCGGCTCGTTCTGCACGGTCAGGCCCCACACCGCAATGCCCGCCCCTTGGACGCCCCGGATCCAATCGCACAGCGCCTGCGCCCAGTCATCGCGCCGGCTTGGCAGCAGGCTGCCGCCATGATTCATCTGCCCGCTGGTTTTCATCCAGGCGGGCGGGCTCCACGGCGACACCAGCAGCCGAATCGGGTCTTTCGCGATGCGCTGCGCATCACGGAGCGCAGGAAAGATGTGCGCTTCGTAGCGGCTGAGGTCGAGCGCCGATCCCGGCGCATCCCAGCAGGTCCAGTTGCCCAGGCTGAAATCGCAGGAGTTGACATGCGTGCGCGCCAGGCGGTAGCCGATGCCGTCGCGCGGATGGAAATAGGCCTGCAGGACCGCGTCGCGCTCGGCCTCCGGCAGGCAGGACAGAACGGTGCAGGCGCTCTCGGTGAACGCACCGCCAAAGCCGAGGATCTCCTGGCAAAGCCCGCTGCTGTCGACGTCGATGGTCGGCCGTCGGGGACGGTCGCTGCGGTCCAGGGCCAAGGGCGCGATGCGGCTCAGGCGGTGCCCGCTGTCGCGGGCGGTTTGAATGCAGCGCAGGCGGGTCAACGGTTTTTCATCCATGTCAATGCAAGGCATGCCGGTGAAATCCATCGAAATCGGTATCTGGGCCTGGGGTTTGCCATCGGTTCCGATGTCGAGTCCGAAACGGATCAGCCGTCCAACCCGTTCCCCTGACTTTCGATTGGCTGGATGCATTCCGGCAGGACCAGTGCTTATTTGTAGGCCAACGCCCTGCCGTCGGCCCGGAACAGATAAAGCCGGGCCGGATCGATGCCGATGGCGATCTCGTCCCCGGCATGCGCGCGGTGGTCGGCGTGCAGGCGGGCGACCACTCGCGTGCCATCGCGCAAATCGAGGTACACCATCTGTTCGCGGCCGAGCAGTTCGGTCATCACGACCCGGCCATGCAGGCGCCGACCCTCTCCGGCTAGATGCGGGTCGACCGCGTCCTCCGGGCGCAGGCCGATCTGGGTCACCTTGCCGGCCGAACCCACGGGATTGTCGAAGCGCGCCTCGAGACCATGACCGACAGCGATGCGCTCTCCGGCCAAGGAAAGGACCAGGCCGTCACCGGCAGGCTCGACGTGCGACGCGATCAGGTTCATGCTCGGCGAACCGATGAAGCTGGCGACGAAGGTGTTGACCGGTCGTTCGAACAGCTGCTGGGGGGTATCGACCTGCTGAAGACGCCCCTCCTTGAATACCGCCACGCGATCCCCCATGGTCATGGCCTCGACCTGGTCATGGGTGACATACACCGTGGTGGTGCCGGTGCGCTGCTGCAGCGCGGCGATTTCCGCCCGCATCTGCACCCGCAGTTTGGCGTCCAGGTTGGACAGCGGTTCATCCAACAGGAAGGCCACCGGGTCGCGCACCAGGGCGCGGGCCATGGCCACCCGCTGCCGCTGGCCACCCGACAGCAAGCCCGGCTTGCGGTGCAGCAGCGGCTCCAGCTCGAGCATGCGGGCCACCTTGAGGGCCCGCGCCTTGACCTCGTCCTTCGGGACCTTGGCCATACGCAGGGGGAATTCGATATTGCCCTGCACCGTTTTGTGCGGATAGAGGGCGTAGCTCTGGAAGACCATGGCGATGTTGCGCGCGCGCGGATGCAGGCCGTTGACCCGCTCGCCGCCGATGAGCAGATCGCCGCTGCTGATGTCTTCCAGGCCGGCGAGCATGCGCAGGGTCGTCGACTTGCCGCAGCCGGAGGGACCGACCATGACCAGGAATTCGCCGTCCCGGATGGCAAGATCGAGGTTGTGCACGGCTTTGAATCCGTTGGGGTAGATTTTGTTCACGCCTCGAAATGCGATGTCTGCCATTGGTTAACCTTTCACTGCGCCCTTGGTCAGCCCGGCGATAAATTCCTTCTGCAGGAGGAAAAACAGCACGACCACCGGCAGCACTGCCAGCAGCGTTCCGGACATCATCGCCCCGTAGTCGGCTTCGTATACGCCGACCATCTGGTTCAGACCGATCGGCAGGGTGAAACGGTCGCTGCTCTGCAGGATGATCTGCGGCCAGAGAAAACTGTTCCAGGTCCCCATGAAGGCAATCAGGCAGAAGGCGCCGATCATCGGCCGGCTGACCGGAAGCACCACGTGCCAGAAAATCTGGAATTCGCTGCAGCCGTCGATCCGCGCGGCCTGCAGCATCTCGTCCGGAACCGACACCATCGACTGGCGGAAGAGGAACATGCCGAAGACATTCACCATGCCCGGGACGATCAGTCCGAGATGGCTGTCGATGAGACGGAGGTGGTAGATCAGCTCGTACATCGGGGCGAGCAGAACCGGGCCCGGAATCATCATCGTGGCGATCATGACCCCCATGATCGTCTTCTTGCCGGTGAAGGCATACTTGGCCAGGGCGAACCCGCCAAGGGAGGAGAAGAACAGCTGGACGATGACCGTCACGCCGGCGACGAAGAAGCTGTTCATCATGAATCGCATGAAAGGCATCTGCCTGAAGAGGCTGGAGAAGTTCGCAACCGTCAGGCGATCGACAGGCGGAACGAAGGCATAGACGTGGAAATCGGCGTTGGCCTTGAATGCGGAAGCCACGAGCCAGACCATGGGCACCAGGCACAGGATGGAGAAGAGCACGAGGAGGCTGTAAATGACGGTCCGTCGCATGTCAGCGTCCCTCCCCGCCCGCACCGGTGATGCGCAACTGGATCATCGACAAGACCAGGACCATGCCGGCCAGGGTCCAGCCGATGGCGGCGGCATAACCGAGGTCGCCGCCGAGAAAGCCATTCTGGTACAGGTACATGACGATGGTCAGGCCGGCCTGGTCGGGGCCGGAGCTGTTGCCGAGCAGCAGGAAGGCGAGTTCGAACAGCTGGAACGACCCGATGGTCGAGAGCACGACCACAAAGATCAGCACCGGCTTGATGCCGGGCAGGGTCACATGCCAGAACTGCGACCAGCGGCCGGCCCCGTCGATGGTGGCGGCTTCGTAAAGCTCGCCGTCGACCGACTGCAGCGCGGCCAGAAAGTAGACCATGTTGAAACCGGTGTAGAGCCACAGGGCCACCATGACCAGCGCCGGCATGACCAGGTCGGGCGACGACAGCCAGCGCGTGGTCAACGGCAGGCCGAACAGCCGGTGCAGGCTGGCGTTGAGCAGCCCGAACTTGGGTGCGAGAATGAGCGTGAACAGCAGGGCGGAGAAAACCAGCCCCATCAGGTTGGGCGAGAAAAAGATGAAGCGGAAGACATTGCGGCTGCGGATGTCGGGGCGGTTGAGCAGGATCGCCAGCCCGAGACTGAGCGGCAGCTGCAGCGCGACGCTGCCGACGGCAAAGGTGGCGGTGTTGCGAAACGCGGTCCAGAAATCGGGGTCCCGCAGCAGGTACAGGTAGTTGTCCAGCCCGACGAATTGCTGGGCCTCCGGACCCGAGGTGATGTAGAGCGACAGGATCATGCTGCGGACGATCGGGTAGGCGCCGAAAATCAGGAAGCTGAGGCCGAATGGCGCCAGAAAGAGATACGGGGCGGTTCGAGAAGCGTGCAGCTGCATGGTCACTCCTTGGCGTCCCAGTCGGGTTCACGGGCCATCTGCCGTCGCACATAGTCTGCCGCGGCTTTCAGCCGTTGGCGGACGAAGGCCTCGAAGCCGTCCGCGCCATGGGACCGATAGTGGCCGTAGCAGGCAACGATCGACTCGTTGAGCTTGGCCACCGCCACCGGCAGGAAACCGCTGGAATAGAATGGCGGCACCTCGTCGGCCAGGGCAATGAACTGTTCACCCAGCACCTGGCCGCTCCAGTACGGCCGCGCTTCATGGTAGGCCGGGTCGCTCCAGGCCTGGCGGTCCGGGGTGAGGATGTTCGTGACCCGGAACAGCCGCCCATGCTGTTCCGGCGATCCGAAGTAAATGGTCTTGGCAAACTGCCAGGCCAGCTCGGGATCTTTGGCCAAGCGGGCAATGCCGAGCATGGTGCCGCCGACCTGGCTGGTGCGCAGGCCGCCCGGTGCAGGCGCGGGCAGGGGCACCAGCCGCATTTTACCGTGCAGGTCCTTGGCGTAGGTCTGCAACTGCGACGAACGCCAGTCGGGGCAGAGCGCGGCGATATAGAAGCCTTCGATTAAGCCGCGATAAAACGCCAGATCGAAGTTGCCCAACGAATCGGCCACTTTTCTGTCACCTGTCTCGGCGACCAGCGGAATCATCCAGGTCATGGTTTCCACCGCGATGTCGTCGTCCATGCGCAGCCGGCCGCGGGGCCCGAAAATCCCGCCGCCGCGCTGCATCAGGAAGATCTGGAATGCCCAGGCGTCGCCGTGCTCAATCTGCAGCAGGTAGCGCTGTTCCTGGATCAGCAACCCGCGCAGTTCGCGGAAGTAATCGTCCCAGGTCGCCAGGTCTTCCATGCGCAGGCCGCGCTGCGCCAGGTACGGGTCGACGATGTCGGCGCGGTAGGCCAGCATGACCGGATGAATATCGTGGGGCAGTCCGAAAACGGCCCCCCGGTCGGTATAGGTGGCCAGGGCATTGGCCGGAACCCGTCCGATGATGCCGTCCCGCTCCAGATAGGGCCTTAAATCCAGAAAACCGACCCTGTCGAGCGGCCCTCGGAAAAAACCGCCGGCCGCGCTCTTTTCGATCTCGACCAGATCGGGAATGTTTACCGCCGCCCAGAGCGCCGAGCGCAGCTTCTGATTGACCGCATTGAAATTGACCAGCTGCACGTCGATTTCGCGGCTGGTCTTGGCCGAAAAGGCCTCGGCAGCCTCCTTGTATGCATCGGAATGGGCGACACCAAAAGTCCACATGGTCAGGTCGGCATGCCGCTTGCCCACCGGATTGACCAGCAGATATAGACCGGCGATCAGGCCCATGGCCGCAATGAGCAGCGGCGCCAGACCCAAAGGCATGTCATCCAGCCAGCGCCGGACGGGTCCCGCTGTATCGACCGATTCCTCCGGCATTACCCCTCCTGATATGACGGGTTCGCAAGCCTTTATCCCCGGGCCTTACCACACCTGTCGGAAAGGCGGCTTTTTAGGAGCCACTCAAGTCCTGATGCCCAACAAAAAAAAGAGCCGTCCCTTGGCCTGGCCAACAACAAGCGAAGCAACGCCTTCGGTTTCGGAGCCGCGCACTTACCGAAATCGCTGCGGCAGCCACCCACGCTCGACGCATTCGCGGAAGCACCACTCGGGCGTGGTCTCGGTGCGATAGCTCCAGAAGAACCAGCCGTGGTAGTGTTCCAGCGCCAGGAGCTGCGCGGCGCCATAGGCGCGATAGGCAGCGTCCACCTGGAACGCATCCAGTTGCTGGAGCGCATGGTTGAACGGCCCTTCGGCCCAGAGCGAGACCACTTCCAGGTTGAGGCCCAGGCTCCATTCGCCCACGATCGCCGGCAGGCCCAGTTCGCGTTGGATGAGCTCGCCCTCCTGGCGCCGCAATTGCCCCGCCTTGTGCAGGTGGCCGTAGATATCCATGTCCAGGTCCGCCCGTTCGAAGCACTGGTAGCGGTGCACGTCGAAGATGACGTTTTCATGCTGCGGCGGCTGCAGGAACCCCAGGTATTCGCTGTGCGGACGGAACCCGTCGTGAAAGACCACGGCCACCTGTTCCGGCGGACAGTGTTTGCGGACCGCTTCGCAGGCGCGCAGGTAGTAGGACTTGAGCAGCGCCGTGGGTAAGTCCCAGCGCGGTTCGTTGAGCAGTTGGATCGCGTGAAGGGCGGGCGCGCTGCGGTAGCGTTCGGCGAGCCGCTCCAGCACCTCGACGGAGTGCGCCAGGTATTCCTCGCGTGTGTGCCATTCGCAGACGCCCATGATGCCGCCGTTGTCGAAGGCGTTCTGGCAGCCGGGCGCCGCATGAAGATCGAGGACGACCTGCAGGCCGGACTCCGCCGCCCAACCCAGCGCGCGGTCCAGCACGTCGATGCCGCCAATGACGAAGGGATGGGGGTCGGCACCGTACGCGGGGTGGTAGGGATAGGGCGGACCGAAGATCCAGTGTCCGAGCGGGATGCGCACCGCGTTGATTCCGACGCCCGCCAGCCAGGAAAAATCCTCACGGGTGATGAAGCGCTTCCAGTGTCCGCGAAGGCGGGTGGGTGCCTCGCGGCCCAGTTCCGCGCACCAGGTGGTCTCGTCGGTCGCCGATAGCCCCTTGAACAGGCTCGGCGTCATCCATTTTTCCAGCACCAGCCAGCCGCCCAGGTTAACCCCCCGAAGGCGGGCTGACGGGATTGCATTGACCGGATCCGGCATCGCTGCGTCTCGCAGTCCCATCGGCACGGATGTATACCCTTTTCAGGTCTTGCCGATGGACGAAAACCTGTTTGGGGTGGCAGAGCCGACCCTGTCGGATACCGGTGATCCGGATCCCCCGAAAAGATGGCAACGCTGCCTTGCCTGCGCCACGGTCAGGTCTGCAGCGGATTGGCCCAATGATAGGCATACGATTGCCTCACCGCAATACGATGACCGACGATGCCTTTTGATTAGCATCCGTGCAATACGTGCGAATGGTTCCGGCATCGCCCCCTTTTACTACTATATCCTGCTGATAAATCAATACGTATAACAGGGTGCCGAAAAAGGTCGGCAGCGCAGGCAAGCGTGGTGAAAAAGCGCCGGTCAGATGTAACAAAGGCACATGTTGAGCCGAATCTCAACGCTGCCGGACCGACGGTTCAGGTGGGGATGCACAGGGGCTGAACCTCAAAAATGACTCGGCATGTCGGAATGGCAGCGATATGAAACGACGCCGCATGCAGACCGACTGCCTCGATGCTGTCATTTTTCGCCGCTGCATGCCGCACCCGGGTCCGGGTCCGTAGGTTGAAGGTTGGCTCCAGACTGCTTTTCAAATTAGCCTGCGCGGATGAAATCAACACTTGTCAGGGGATTTTCTGGACCAGGACCGGTTGAACGGCCTGGGTTCGATTTTCATTCCGGGTGCCGGGCATACCCTGGCCTATACCCGCATTCCCTGGTCGCGGGCCATTCAGGAGACCCGCAGCGGGAAGCATGACGGGATCGTCGGCGTTGGGCGGGATGAAGCCCCCGATTTTATCTTTCCAGAGCATGAACTGGGAGTTGCCGCCCATACCTTTTTTGTCAAGCAGGGATCACCGTGGCGGTTTGCCGGATTGGCATCGCTGGATCAGATTTCGCTTGGGGTGATCAGAAACTATTCTTACGGCGACTTGTATGAACGCTACATCAAACCCAATGAAGGTGACGAGAAGAGAGTCCAAATCGTCAGCGGCGGAAACGGGTTGATGCAAAATATCAGGAAGCTGGCATTGGAACGGATCGATGCGCTCGTCGAAGATCGGACCGTGTTCTACTACTTTCCGCGCCAGACGAAGACCCCCGACCTTTTTTCGGAGGCCGGTGTTGCATACACGGAGAAGGTCTATATCGCTTTCTCGCCGGAACATTCAAACGCCCAGAAATACGCGGACATACTCTCTGCTGCGATGCCGGAATTGAGGACCTCCGGTAAGCTGGCAGAAATTCTGGAAAAATATGGAGTGCACGATTGGGTCGAGTAAGTCTTGCCTTTAAAATTGAGGTGACGCCAGAATGAGGCGCGGCTGGCGCATAGGCTATCGGAAAAACCGCGAGGTTAAAGACAGATGCCCATCCTGCAGCACGTGGCCGCAGCGATGACGGACCACGCCACAACAGGGCGGTCGGTTTTTGCCTGAAATCCGGAAGCTGTCCCTCAGTATTTTTGCCTCCGCTTTGCTTTTTTAAACCAGCACCGAAAGCCTGTTCCCAGAGGTTGCTCGTCAGCCACGATCAGGGCAGGCCATCATTTCAACCCAACCTTCCAGTTCCAGAGCCCCGGACGATTCTTGATGGTCACCGCTGGCGGCACCGGTTCATCCAGGTGGGCGAACATCCGGATGCCGGCCTGCTGGAGGAGCGTTCGCTTTTCAGTGATGTCCAGGCGCCAGTTGGGAAAAACCCAGTGGTCCGGACCATGCCGGTCCACCCAGGCCTGCTCGCCTCGGGGGCTGTCGAAGGGCACGCGCAACTGCATGTCGTCGGCCAGGGTTCGGGAGATGCACAGGGGCCAGTTGCCGGAAAGGACGACGCCCAGCGGCAGGGGGCTCTGGCGGCACAGGGTCAGGATGTCCGCCTCACCCAGTTCGGGACTGACGAAGGCGCCGCTGAACCCCAGGTTTTTGAGCGTCTCCAGACAGAGGGCATTGGCCGAGTTGCAGAACGGGCCCGCCCACAGGCTCAGACCCTCGGGGCGGTTGAACAGGGCCATCTGCCAGGGGATGTTGAGCACGAACTGACGCGCCCCGTTTTCAAGGCATTGCCGCAGCAGGCCGGCCACCCGTTCTTCATCGTCCGGCCAGACCACCGGCGGCAGCCAGATCCACAAATTGCTGGCCGCCGATTTGCCGATGTTCGCCGCCGTCGTCTCCGACAGCCAGACGCCCGCGGCGTGGCGTCCCGACGTCCGGGACGGTGTCCGGCTCACGCGCACTTCCACGGGCCGATTGGGGGCGTCCAGGGGCTCGGGAAGCGACGCCTGGAAGCGGGTGGGGATAATCGGGGACAGCGGTCCGGCGGCCGCCTCCACCTCGGCCATCATCTCTTCCAGGGCCTTTTCCCGGCGGTCGGTGAGAAATACCGGCGCACCGGGTGTGGGTGCTTTCCGGCCGCCCAGGTTCAGCGGGTAGCGCCCCTTTTTGGGAACGAAGCGGGTCACCCGGCAAATGGTGTGTCCGGCTTCGTCTTCGTAGCCCACCCGCAGCACGTCTCCGGGCAGCAGGGCCTGCCGGACCACCACCCAGGGGTTTTTGACCGGCCCCTGCACCTTGCCCATGAACAGGCCAGAAGCGGTCTGCCGCCGGGTATCGATGGGTTTTTGCGGCCGCTGGGGCAAGAACTGGTAGTGGGTGGCCTCGCGGCCCAGACTCTGGGCCAGCAGGTCCAGCGCGTCGCGCTTAACCCGGGCGTCACTGCCCTGATCCCGCAGCATCCGATAGGCGGTCACGGTGTAGTAGACATAGTGCGGCCCTTTTTTGCGGCCCTCGATCTTCCAGGCGAGCACTTTTTTGACCTGGGCCAGTATCTTGACCAGCACGTCCACGGAGTAATCCTGGCAGGAGAAGGCGCGTGCGATCTTACCGCCCTCGCCCTTTTGGTCTGCCTGCCGGTAGTGGCGGCGGCAGGGCTGCACGCAGCGCCCGCGCAACCCGCTTTTGCCCCCCATGTAACTGCTCCAGTAGCAGCGTCCGGACACGCCGTAGCACAGGGCGCCGTGAATGAAGGTCTCCAGACTTAGGGATTTGGGGCAGGCGCCGGCCATGACCCTGATCTCATCGATGGAAAGTTCCCTGGGAATCACCGCCCGGTCGATCCCGAGGGTTCTATGGATAAATGCCAGGGCCTTGGGAAAGCTGACGTTGGCCAGGGTCGAAAGGTGAATTTCGCCATCGAACCCCGCTTGGCGCGCCAGGGCGACGATGCCCAGGTCCTGGACGATAAGGGCATCCGGGTGCACATGGCGCTGCAGGCTGTCGATCAACTGGCCGGCCCGATCCAGTTCGTCAGGCTTGAGCATGGCGTTGACGGTGACGTATACCTTCACCTCACGATCGTGTGCCAGCTGGGTCAGTTGGGCCAGCTCCTCCATGGAAAAATTTTTGGCCTCCATGCGCGCCGACATGCTTTT
Source organism: Desulfosarcina sp. (assembly GCF_055467485.1). NCBI lineage: Bacteria > Pseudomonadati > Thermodesulfobacteriota > Desulfobacteria > Desulfobacterales > Desulfosarcinaceae > Desulfosarcina > Desulfosarcina sp. The sequence continues at coordinate 32,693 of NZ_JBUOIV010000015.1, forward strand.
GAGGCCGCAGTAAATGGCGTCGGCGCCGGCGGCCAGAGCCGCCAGAAAAGCGGCCCGGTTTCCCGCCGGGGCCAGGATCGCCGGTTGGTGCGTTAGATTCATATTCATGCTCGGTTCTGTAATTCAATTCCCCTCACCCCCGGAAAAGGGAACGTCGCAAGCTCCTCGGTTCTGCCAACGAACACGTCGAGCGGGCTCTTCTCCATCGCCCCTGGACAGGGGAGAGGGCCGGGGTGGGGGGTGGTGATGGTTTCACTGCAACAGGATCAGTATACTATCTGTGGCTCTCGATTGCCATAAGGTTTAGGGGCCGGCGCTAAACATGCTCCGAATGTCGAAACAATCGCTTCAAGGCCGCCACCGTATCCATGGTCAGGCTGAGAATGGCGGGAATCAGAAAAATGGTGAATATGGTGGAAATCAGCAGCCCGCCGACGACCACACCGCCCAGTCCCCGGTAAAACTCGGAGCCGGCGCCGGGAAAAAGCACCAGGGGAAGCATGCCGAATACCGTGGTGATACTGCTCATGTAGATGGGCCGAATGCGCGAACGCACCGATTCGGTGATGGCCCGTCGTGTTTCCATGGCCTGTTCCCGGATGTTGTTGAGACTCTGGTGGACGATCAGGATGGCGTTGTTGACCACGATGCCGACCAGGATGATGAACCCCAGCATGGTGAGAATATCCAGCGGCTGGGGTGCGATGAACCGGTTCACCAGAAAAATCCCTAAAAACCCGCCGGCAGCGGCCAGGGGGACGCTGAACAGGATGATCAGGGGGTAGAGAAAGTTTTCGAACAGGGCGCTCATCAGCAGGTAGCAGATGGCCACGGCCAGGACCAGGTTCCAGACGAGGGCCTCGCGGGTGCGGGTGAGCTGGTCCGCCGTCCCCCCCAGATCGATGCGGTAGAGGCTGCCCAACTGCGCCTGGGCCTTGACGGGCTCGATCACCTGGCTGGCAATGGTTTCCATGGCCGCCTCCAGGGAGATGTCGGCCGGGGGGTTCACCTGGATGGTAATGGCCCGCTGGGTGTCGATGTGGTTGATCTGCGTGGGGCCCTCGGTCAGTTGGATGTCGGCCACCGAGCCCAGCAGCACCTTGCCGCCCAATGGCGAGGAGACGGGAAAGGCTTCCAGGTCCTGGATGCGCTTCAGCCGGTCCTCCCGACTTTTGACGACCAGGTCGATCTCGTCGCCGTAGAGGCGGTAGGCGCCGGCCTTGGCGCCCCCCACATGGGCATCCACGGTGATGCCCAGGTCGGTCGTACTGACACCCAGCCGGGTAAGCCGGTCCCGGTTGGGCGTGATCCGCAGCTCCGGGTTTCCCAGGTCCAATCCCGGGATGGGGCGGATCTGCGCGCCGGGGATGGCGGCTGCCGTCATGCCGTAAATCTGCCGGCCCAGGGCGATCAGTCGCGGCAGGTCCGGCCCCTTGATGTCGATGTCGATGGAGCGGCCGCTGCCCAGTCCCCGGGTGAACAGTCCGGCCTGGTAGACGATGGGAATCATGCCGGGAATTTTTCCTAAGGTTCGGTAGACGTAGGGGATCAGTTCGGCCGTGCGCTCGGCCTCCCGGGAGACCACGCCCATGAAGATCTGCTGGCGAAAGGCCACGTAGAAAAAATTCTTCACCGTGGGCAGGTTCAACTTCTCGGCCGCCGGGCTGGTGCCGTCCCGGTTGACCAGTGGCAGGATATCCGCTTCCACGGCCTGGGCGATGGCGGCGAATTCATCGATGTTGTACCCCGGCGGTGGAATCAGGATACCGAAAAGCAGCTCGCGGTTGCCCGTGGGCAGGTATTCAGTCTTGGGGATCAGGGTGACGATCAGCACCACGGCCACGGCCACCAGAACGACGGCAACCCCCACGCGCGACCACACCCGGCCGCACATCCAGTCGACAAATCCGACCAGGGACGAGACGAACCCGCCGGCCGCCCGGCTGGCCGAGAACATGCGCTTGCGCGTTTCCGGCGCTTTTTTCTCCACGCGGCCCAGGATCAGTGCGCAAAGGGTGGGAATGCCGGTAATCGAAATCAGCAGGCTCAGGGCGACGGCGCTGGAGATGGCGATGGCGATGTCGCGGAACAGCTGGCCGGCCTCCTCTTCGACGAACACGATGGGCAGGAACACCGCGACGGTGGTCAGGGTGCTGGCCAGCACCGCCCCCCACACCTCGGTGGTGCCATCGTAGGCGGCCCGGATACGCCCTTTGCCCATCTCCCGGTGACGGAAGATATTCTCGAAGACCACGATGGAGTTGTCCACCACCATGCCCACGGCAAAACTCAGTCCGGCCAGGCTGACCACGTTGATGTTGCGGCCGGCCAGGGTCATGAAGAGGAAGGTGCCCACCACGCTGACGGGAATGGCCGCGGACACCACCACCGTTCCGGCGATGTTGCGCAGGAACAGAAGCAGCACCGTAACCGCCAGGATCGAGCCGACCATCAGGTTTTTCTTGACCAGGTCGATGGCGTCGTAGATGTAGGTGGTCTCGTCGTAAACCTGCTCGATGGACAGGTGACGGTCGTTGAGGATGCCGCCATTGAGTTCGGCCAGGGCGGTCTTCAATCGGTCCATGACCAGCAGCACGTTGGTGCCCGGCTCCCGCACGGCGCTCAGGACAATGGTGGTCACCCCGTCATGGCGCACCACCACAGCCGGCGTTTCATGGCCCAGACGGACCGTGGCGACGTCCTTGACCGCCACGGGGATGCCCTCGACCCGCCGGATAATCACGTTGGCAACGTCTTCGGGGCTCTGGTACTCACCCACGGTGCGGGCGATATAGCGGCGTTTGCCCTCGTCGAAGTCGCCGGCGCTGATGGTCTTGTTCTCCACCTTCAGCGCGCGGATCAGGTCCGGCACCGTGATCCTTCTGGAGGCCATGGCGTCCACATCCACCACCACCTGCATTTCACGCTTCTTGCCGCCGTGGATGTTGACCGAGGAGATGCCGGGAAGCCGCTCCAGCCAGGGCTGCACCTCTTCGTCGAGAAAATCGTACTCTTCTTCCAGGTTGCCCCGGTAGCCGTCTTCGGCCATGAGCACCATCCAGGCGATGGCCTTTTCGAAGCGGCCGCCGGACTTGATGATGGGTCGGTCCACGTTGTCCGGATAGCTCTTGACCTGCTCCATCTTGTTGGAAACCCGCAGCAGGGCTTCGTCGATATCCGTGCCGATCTCGAATTCCAGGCTGATATAGCTCAGGCCGTCCTGGCTCTCGCTCTTGATCTCGGTCAGGCCGTTTAAGCTTTTCAGCTCCTTTTCCTGGACTTCGGTGACTTCGCGCTCCACCTCTTCCGGGCTGGCCCCGGTCCAGGTGGTCTGGATGGAAACTTCCGGCAGGTCCACGTTGGGCGTCAGCTGGATGGGGATCCTCAGCAGCGCCAGGAAGCCGAAGAGCAGCAGCAGGATCGCGCCCACCGAAACCGTTACCGGCTTTTTAATGGATAGATCGACTAGTTTCATAACTCGGATGTCGGAGGTCGCAGGTCGGAAATCTGAAGTCCGAGGTCGGAGGTCTGAAGTCGGAAAACTGTCCTCAGCCCGCTGACCTCAGTCCTCAGTCCTCTGTCCTCTGTCCTCTGTATAAACCACTGCCTGGCCCGGCATGAGCCGTTCGTTGCCCCGAACCACCAGCAGGTCGCCGGCCGTCAGTTCGCCGGTAACGGCAGCCAAACCGTCATGGTACCCGTCAACCGTCACCGATACCGGAAACGCCTTGCCGTCGTTCACCCGGTAAACCATGGATCGATCCCCGGCCGTCACGACCGCATCCTTGGGAACCATCAGGGCGCTGAAACGCTCGGACAGGTCAAACGTGACCACCGCCTCCATGCCGGCCCGGATGGCAAATCCGGGGTTGCCCAGAAGCACCCGCACGGGAAAGGTCCGGGTCATGGCGTCCCCCTGGGGCAGGATGGCATCGATCGTTCCTTCCCGCCTGTCCTGCGGCAGGCTGGTTACCGTCACCTGTACCCGCCCATCCGGCGGCAATTGCACCGCATAGCGTTCGGGGACATCCACGACCACCCGCACCCGCGAGATGTCCACCAGGGTGACCACCGGACCGCCCGGCTGGATCCACTGGCCGACCTGGGTGTGCTCGGCTGCCACAAACCCGTCGAACGGAGCGACGACCGTTTTCTGCTGGATGCGATAGGCCAGGGTCTCGATCTGGGATTCGGCCACCAGCAGTGCCTGGGACAGGGCGCGGTGGGCATACAGGGCGTCATCGTAAGTCCGTTGGGGGATGCTGTTGTTCTCCCGCAGGCGCCCCACCCGCGCCAGCTCCTTTTCTGCATTTTCCAGGTTAGCTTTGATCCGCTCGCGCTCGGCCACGCGCCCCTTGCGTTCCAGCTCCAGCTCGCGCGTCTTCAGACGCACCAGCAAGTCACCCGATTTGACCTTCCGGCCCTCCTTGGCCGGGAATGCCTCTACCACACCGCCCACCTCGGCGGCCACCATGCTGGTCGCCACGGCTTCCACGCTGCCCACCAGGGTGATCTGCCGGGATACGCGCTTTTCCACCACCGGCAGCACGGTCACCGGCGATGGCGGCCTTTTGGTTGCCGCCCCTGATTTATCCTGGGCGAGTCCCGCCACCGGCAAGACCAGTGTGGCGGCCAGCAGAAAAACAAACCGTCGCAGGATTGTCGTCGGGATCATTTAACCGTCCTCTCCGAGAATTGGAGAAATCGCTTGAATTCGATGAGATAAGGTTGTCAAAAGGGCATCTTTCATGAATACTCGACAGGGTATATCCTCAATAGGCATACCGGTCAAGATCAAGGTTCGGGACATGCAGGCCCCAGGCGTTCAAGCAACGCGGCTGTTCCCGCCAGCGGCGGCAGTGTACCATGCGACGAGCGTCAACACCGCCCCTTGCTGATCCGGCAACCGGTCTTATATTAGTGGCCATGTCTGACAATTGTAAACGCGCCTGCGGGTGCACGAAAGGATTAGGCACATGAAACTGGCGGTCAGCGGCAAAGGCGGTGTGGGCAAAACGACATTTTCTTCTCTTCTGGCGAGAACGTTGAGCGACCGCGGCATGAAGGTCCTGGCCATCGATGCGGACCCGGACGCCAACCTGGCAGCAGCCCTGGGCATTGCCGACGCGGACAAGGTCACCCCGATCGCCGAGATGAAAGAACTGATTTTCGAGCGCACCGGCGCCCAGCCAGGAACCATCGGCGGATTCTTCAAGCTGAACCCCAAGGTGGACGACATCCCCGACACCCTCTCCGTCCGGCTGGACAACATCAAGCTCATGCGCCTTGGCAGCGTTAAAAAGGGCGGCGCCGGCTGCCTGTGCCCGGAATCCACCCTTCTCAAGGCCCTGGTGACCCATGTGGTGCTGGGACGCAACGAAGTGGTGATCATGGACATGGAAGCAGGCATCGAACACCTGGGACGGGCCACGGCCCAGGCCGTGGACAAGCTGATCGTGGTGGTCGAACCGGGCCGCCGCAGCATCGACACGGCCGAGCACATCCGGCGTCTGGCCGCCGAGATCCGGCTGGACCACGTTGCCGTGGTGGGCAACAAGATCCGCAGCCCCAAGGATGAGGAATTCCTGCGCAAGCACCTGCCCGACTTCGAATTTTTGGGATTTCTGCCCTACGACGAGACGCTCATCGAGGCCGATCTCTCCGGCACCTCGCCCTATGACACCGCGACCACGGCCAAACAGGTCGTGGCCGGCATCATCGACCGGCTGTAGCCCGATGAACAAACCCAACCGGAGCGCACCCGGGGGTCGCCGCCGCTATCCGTCGCGACGAAAGCCGCAGGGCAACAAGCAATATCGCCGGACGGACCGCCACGTGCAGATCTCCCCCGGCGCCGATCCGCAGCTCAAGGCCGTTTTTTCGGGCATCGGCGTTCCAAAGAACAAACCCTTCAAGCCGGACCGATTCCAGACCGAAGCCGTGGCGGTCATGGCCGAGTCCGACTGCCTGGTGACCGCCCCCACCGGCGCCGGCAAGACCTGGATCGCCGTGCAAACCATCCGGCGCACATTCGAAAAGGGCGGGCGGGCGTGGTACGCCTCGCCGCTCAAGGCCCTCACCAACTCGAAACTCATCGAGTTTTCCGGGATCTTCGGCCCCGAAAATGTGGGAATTCTCACCGGCGACCGCAAAGAGAGCCCCGATGCACCCATCATCGTCGGCACCACCGAGATCCTGAGAAACCAGCTTTACGATGCCATGCACCAGGGCGTTTCGCTGAACACGGACCTGGTGGTGCTCGACGAAGCCCATTTCCTGGGAGACGAGGAACGCGGCGTGGTGTGGGAAGAAACCATGATCTACCTGCCCCCGCGCATCCCGTTGCTGATGCTGTCGGCAACGGTGGGCAATGCGGGTGCCATCGCCGACTGGCTGACGGCCATTCGCGGCCGCCCCTGCCGGGTGGTTGCGGAAACCCAGCGGCCCGTGCCGCTCTATCCGATGGTATTGCACCCCTCGGGCACCCTTTTGCCCCTGACCGTCAAGGGCGGGCGGGGGGCCAAGGCGCTCCACAAGAAGGTTGAACGTCTCATCGGCCAGAAAAAGCAGCCGGAGCCGCCCCGACGCCGCGGCCTTCCCCCATTCGGCGACATCCTCCGGGTGCTCAAGGCCTATGACCTGCTGCCGGCCATCTTCTTCTTAAAATCCCGCAGCGACTGCGACGCCGCCCTGAACCTGTGCCATGGGGCCGTCCCCCTGACCGATGAGAAAAAGGCCGAACTGTTTGACCGGGTTCGAGCGCTCACCGACAGTTCACCGCACCTGGCCCAGCATCGCCAGCGTATTCATCTGGAGCAGGCCGGTGTCGGCGCCCACCACAGCGGCCATCTTCCAGGCTGGAAGCTGGTGGTCGAACGCCTGATGAGCGAAGGCCTGCTGACCGCCGTCTTGGCCACCTCCACCGTGGCCGCCGGCGTCAACTTCCCGGCGCGAACCATGGTGTTTTTCAACTCGGACCGGTTCAACGGCACCGAATTCATCCCCCTGGACGCCACCCAGCTTCACCAGATGACCGGCCGCGCCGGCCGCCGGGGCATGGACAAGATCGGCTTTGCCCTGGCCGTGCCCGGCCGCTACATGGACCTGCGCCTGGTGGCCCGGCTGCTTGCCTCCCGGCCGGGAAAGGTGCACAGCCGCATCCGCATCAACTTCTCCATGGTCCTCAACCTGCTGCTCTCTCACACCCCCGCCCAGGTGGAGGAACTGCTCAAACGCTCCTTCGCCACCTGGCTGCTGATCGCCAAAGCCGAGGACAGCCGTCAGAAAAGCCGCATGGCCGATGTTCACGAAGTCCTGTGGGAAGATTTTTTAAGACACCTGGATTTTCTCAAGGAGACCGGATTTGTGGACGGAGATGACCGCCTCACCGAAGACGGCGTCTGGGCATCCCAACTGCGGGTGGACCAGCCGTTGATCGTGGCCGAATGCCTGCGCCAGGGGCTGCTGCCGGACGGGGATGCGGCCCAGATGGCCGGGGTGTTCGCCTGCATGGTCAACGAACGGGAGACCGATGATCGCATGGAGGGACGCCTGGTACCCAACCGGCTCAAACGCACGGTGGGCCGTATCCAGAAAAAACTGACCGGATTCGCCCGCCACATGAAATCGCGCGGCTTCGACGTACGCCCGTTCTACCTGCGGCCCGCCGCCATGACGCATGCCTGGGCCTCGGGATATCCGTGGGAAAATGTCATCAAGGAATACGGGATGGCCGAAGGCAACCTGGCCATGCTGATGATGCGCACCGCCGACAACCTGCGCCACGCCGCCAACCTGGTGGACGTGTTTCCCGAATCGGCTGCCACGGCGCGCGAAGCCATCGGCCTGATCATGAAGGAGCCGGTGGTGGAGGGAACGGATGAGGATGAAGCGGATCGGTAGTGTCGACCGGGGTTGTTCTCAGGTCAGCCGTCATCTCCGGCCAACACCTCTTCCACCCAGCTCAATGCCGCGATCATATTGGGAAATCCGGTCGTGGTCATGGCCAGCAGCACGGCGTGCCTGACCTCTTCGGCCGTTGCCCCGGCGGCCATGGCTTTGCGGGTGTTCGACATGACGCCCCCCCGCGAATTGGCGCCCACGGCAATCCCCAGCTTCACCAGGTCCTGGGTTTTCTCGTCCAGGGGACCCGCTTGCCGGGTGGAAATCCCGAGCCGCTTGAAGTCCTTGAACACTTCCGGAAAATGGTCCTGAAAATTCTTGTAAACCGTCGGCAGATACATGAACGCTCCTTTTGTTGGTAGGGTGGCAGGAAACCTTAGCGATAAGGTTCTATCCAGAGCTATCCCGGATATGGGACCCCTGTCAAGTCCCCGAATGGCAACGGACCGGCCTGAAGACGGCCGGGTGGTTCAGGGCGACGAAAATCTCACTGGTTTTCGAATCGCTGTTCGATGATCAGTGCCGGTTTGACAAGCATGGTGACGATGAAAACGCCCAGGGAAAGAATACCGAGGGTGATGCCCACCTCTACCCAGCTTGGCGCATAATCGACGATTTCTCCCAACGGGGAAGGCACCAGCCCCGGCACGATCAGGCCGATGCCTTTTTCGATCCAGATACCGACGAACAACAGGATCGAGGCGGGAAACAGCACCCGGGGGTCGTTGTCGCCGGGGTTGAAGGCCAGGGTCACAGTGGCCACCAGATTCATACTGACGGCGGTCCAGATCCAGGGCACCAGCGAGTTGTAGCCATCCAGGCCGAAGTAGAGGTAGATCGCCGGCAGGCTGTGATGGGTGGGCAGGTAGAACTCCTTGAAAATTTCGGAAAAGAGCATGATCAGGTTAATGATGGCCGACACCACAATGATTCGACGCAGTTTATTGAACACCTCCGTCTCGATCTTGAAGGTCGTGGTGGTGTCGATGATCCCCAGCACCACGGTGATCAGTGCCGGGCCGGCGGCGAAGGCCGACGCCAGAAACCGCGGACCCATCAGCGGGTTGTTCCAGAACGGCCGGGCGGGCAGTCCCTGGTAGAGAAAGGCGGTGACCAGGTGGATGCCGAAGGCCCAGAAAATGGAGATGAAAACCAGCGGGCGATACTTGCGTTCGTCGGGTTTGCGGTGGTGGTAATGGCAAAACAGGATATACGTCGGCACACTGAGATTCAGAATCAGATAGCCGTTGAGAACCAGGATGTCCCAGGTGAGCAGAGATGAGGGCCAGTTGAAGATACCGATGCCCGGAATCAGATGCCAGGCCTGCAGCGGACCACCGAGATCGACGAACACGAACATCAGGCACATGACCAGCGCGCCGATGGCGACCAGTTCGCCGACGATGACGACTTTATGGAGGTCCTTGTCCTTGAAGATGTATGACGGCAGGATGATCATCACCGCCGCGGCGGCCACACCCACAAGGAAAGTGAAATTGGCGATGTAGAACCCCCAGCTCACGATGTCGGACATATGGGTAACGGCGAGCCCCAGATTGAACTGGACCAGGTAAGCATACACCCCAAAAAGCATGACGGCGGCGAGAAAACAGAGAAAAAACTGGTATGCCATGCCTCCGGACAGGCTCCATGACACCGCATCCTTGGTAAACGCGAACACATCTTTGACAAGCGAGTTACTTTTCATGGCCACATCCTGACCCGGATACACCGGCTGCCCTGCAGTTAATCCACAAAATACCAGAATTTGGGATCGGTTCCGAGGTCCTCTTTATGTCTGAAGACCTTTTTGTTCTTCAGTACGAAACGGATCTCGCTGTCCGGGTCCAAGAGGTTTCCGAAAACCCGTGCACCGGTCGGACACGCATCCACACAAGCCGGCAGCCTCCCGTTGCGGCTGCGCTGGACGCAGAAGGTGCATTTCTCCATCTGGCCCCTTTTACGGAGCCGGTTCCCGAGATAGTGCTGTTTTTTAGTTATCTCCGCAACGGGCACGACCGGATCGTTCCAATTGAATCGACGCCCGTAATAGGGGCACGCGGCAATGCAGTAGCGGCATCCGATGCACCAGTCGTAATCGACCACGACAATACCGTCCGGTTCCTGCCACGTAGCCTGCGTGGGGCACGCCTTGACGCAAGGGGCGTTCTGGCAGTGGTAGCACTGGACGCCCATATAGAAATGGTCTTCTACCGGCACTTCGTGGAAAAATTTACCGTCGCCCGAATCCGGGGTCATCCTGCCGTGTTCCATTTCGAATATGCGGATGTACTGGGTGTCGGTCCGCCGGTCCAGGTTGTTTTCCTTGACGCAGGCGGCCACACACGCCATGTACCCTTCACATCGGGTCACGTTGAAGGCGTATCCAAAGAGCACATCGTCCACCGGCGGGGCGGCACTGATCTGCACGTCGACATGCTGCCGCAGTTTGGCCAACTGCTCCAGCCGGTTGACGGTTTCATCCTTTTCCTTCGGGGTCATCAGGCGATAGTGTTTTTTGAAAAACTCGTTGAACTGGAGCTTGAGCGCTTCTCCTCCCATGGGCAAGCCGCCGCCGCAGCCGGTGACCATGGCGGCACTTCCCACGGCGGCGGCAGTGGCCGCTCCCTTGAGGAACGCCCGGCGTCCGCACCGTTTCTCTTTCAGCGGGGGATCCTGATGCTGCGCCTGACAGGCTGCTTTTTTATTGGAGTCCATGGGGTATGCCTATTTTTTCATCGGAGGTGAATAGGTGACCGGCCATCGTTTCTGAAAGCGCGGTGCATGCGGGTTGTGGCAGGATGCGCAGTTCTTGACGACACGCTCACCTGCCCAGTAGGTCACGCGCTTTCCATGCGCCCCGCCCACCCAGTCTTTCTTCTGTCTGAAATGGCACTGTCCGCAAAGCTCGTAACTGTGGTCCATATCCAGTTTTTCTTCCATTTCCGAAGTCAGGTAATCCCGTTCCTGCCGATTGTGGCAGGTAAAACAGGACAGCTGTTTTTCCTCGCTGCCGTGCACCAGTACGATGTCGCCGTGGGCTATTTTGGCCGCATTGGCTTCGGTAACGATGTCATCATTGTGGCATTGGCTGCATGCGAAGCGCGCCACTTGATCTTTGCGGGCCTCGACCCAGAATCGACCTCCCTGGTAGCGTGAATTCGCCGGCACGACAGGTTCGGTCAGCGGCTGCACCGACGGCAGCCGTTTTGCTCCGGTTGGCGGTTGCATCGCATTGCGGATCGTCTGTTCGATACCGCCCTCCCCGCAATAGGCCGCCCATCCGGAGAAAACAGCGGTCACCGCGACAACCAGAACCATGCCTTTTTGAAAAATCGAAGTATTCATAGGGCCCTTGTCATCTAATAATCGGATTTTCTCTGAAACGTTCCTTGGATCAGATCCGGTACGTGACACTGCCGGCAATTCCCCCGCATGGGATGTTCCACGCGAATGGCGGTAATGGTGCCCGGCCCCACATGGCATGCAATGCAGTCTCCCCGGTACTGAAGGTCATGGGGAATGGGCGGCGGTGCGCCCGGCAGGTACGATCGACCCAGGCGGGGCGGGGGTACGCTCTGCCAGTCGGTTCCCGCAAACGGCTGCGTTGCTTCGGTGGGCACCACATGACATTGCCGGCAGTCGCTTTGCTCGGGATGGGGAGTGACCGGCGTATTCAGTTTCAACGCCTGGCTCCACCCGCCATCGGCATGGCAGGTCAGGCAGGTCCGGCTGGTTTCATCGTTGGGTTCCACCCGGTGAGGGATGAACGGCGGTGAACCGGGATATTGGCGGCGTGAATAGTAGTCGTCAAGCGTACGGCTGGTAGAGGTCCCTTCCAGGTAGGCCGCCGTAATCCGGTCGTAGTGCCGAAAGATGGCATCCCCGTTATCGTCGAAGTGCGCTTCCTCTGCCACGGATATCGACGGTTTCAAGGGTGTCTGGGCGGTGGAAAGGGCTTTGTAGGCAATCAATGGAAAAGCCAGGACGCAGATCCCTGCAAAGCCCAGGAAGATTTTTCCGATTTTCCGTTCCGCTTCCGGCGGTTGCGTTTGCGTTTCCATTAGGCGCTCTCCAGTTTCACCGCACATTTTTTATAGTCCGGCTGTTTGGAAATCGGACAAAAGGCATCCAGAGTGACCTCGTTGATCAGGTAGCTTTCGTCAAAAAAGGGGACGAAAACCATGCCTCTTGGCGGACGCCCCCTTCCGTTGATGCTGGCCTTCATCACCATGGAACCTCGCCTGGAGCTGATCTTCACCTTGCTGCCGTTGGCGATGCCGAGCTGATCGGCGTCCTCCGGATTGATCTCCACATAGGACGCGGGCATGGCTTTGTGCAACAGGGGCACCCGCCGGGTCATGGAGCCGGTATGCCAGTGTTCGAGCACGCGTCCGGTATTGAGCCAGAACGGATAATCGCTGTCCGGTGATTCGGCCGCGGGCTCGTATGGCCTGAGCCAGATCCATGCCCGCTTGTCCGGCTTGCCGTAAAAATCGAAATCATCTCCTTTGGCAGCAGGGTCATACGCGGGATTGTATCTCCATTTGGTTTCCTTGCCGTCCACGAAGGGCCACTGAACCCCCGATCTTTCTCGGAGCACGTCGTAGGGGGCCATGCGGTGCTTGGGCGAATCATGAAACCGGATATACTCGTTCCAGGCGTCTTCGATGTACGTCTGCCGGCTCCACGGGAACTGCTTTTCATACCCGAGCCGCCTGGCGACTTCAATGATCTGCCAGGTGTTGCTCATGGTATCGCCCGGCATGGGAACGATCTGTTCGTTGTGCTGGGTGCGGCGTTCCGAGTTGCCGAAGAACCCTTCCCGTTCGATCCACAGGGCCGAGGGGAGGATCACATCCGCCACATCCGAGGTGGGGGTGGGGTAGATTTCCGACACCACCATGAACCGGCCCTCTTTTTCCGCGCCATTGCGGTATCGTTTCAGGTTCGGCATGGTCACCATGGGGTTGGTCACCTGAATCCACATGAACCGGATATCGCCTCGATCCAGTGCGCGGAACATCTCAACGGTGTGGTAGGTCGGTTTAGGATCGATGTTTTCCACCGGCACCTGCCAGATCCCGGCGGCCATCTTGCGGTGTTCTTCGTTCATGACCACGCCGTGGGGCAGCTTGTGGGTCAGCGTGCCCACCTCGCGCACGGTGCCGCATGCACTCGGCTGACCGGTCAGGGAAAAGGGGCTGTTGCCGGGCGTGGAGATCTTCCCGACCAGCAGATGGATATTGTAGACGAGGTTGTTGATCCAGGTGCCCCGCGTGTGCTGGTTCATTCCCATGCACCAGAAAGAGGTCACCTTCTTGTCGGGATCACCGTAAAGGGAAGCCAGATACTTGATGTCGCGGGCAGAGACGCCGGAAATCGCCTCGACTTTTTCCGGTGTGTAGTCTTCAAGAAAGGTTTTATATGCATCGAAATCGACGGCCTCGGCCTTTTCCGTGAACTGGAAATGATCCTCGGTGCCGTAGCCGATGTCGGTTTTACCTTTGTGAAAAGAGACATGCTTGTTGACAAAGGGCCAGTTGACCCATTTGTTGTTGATAATTTCGTAGCAGATGGCATTGGCTACCGCCAGGTCCGTCTGTGGCCGGAAAAGGATCGACCGGTCCGAGGCCTGGCTGGTCCGGGTGGTTCGGGTGGCAAAATCGATGATGCGCACGTGGCTTTTGGACTTTCGGTTGGCCAGCATCCGCGAAAATAGCACGGGGTGCATCTCGGCCATGTTGTTGCCCCAGGTGACGAACACGTCGGCGTGATCGATGTCGTCGTAGCACCCCATGGGCTCATCCAGGCCGAAACTGGTCATGAATCCGGTCACCGCGCTGGCCATGCACAGCCGGGCGTTGGCTTCCACATTGTTCGTTCCGATGCACCCCTTGAACAGCTTTGAAGCGACGTAGCCGTCGGTGATCGACCACTGCCCGGACCCGTACATGGCAACGGCATCCTTCCCATGGGCACCGATCGTCTCTTTCATCTTGGCCGCGACGAGGTCGAGCGCGTCACTCAGGTGAGCCTCGACCAATTTCCCGTTCTTCCTGATAAACGCCTTCTTGATACGGTCATCCCCGTAGAGAATCTGTACCGAATGATAGCCCTTGACGCAGCACAACCCCTTGTTGACCGTGCAGTTGGGGTCACCCTTGACGGCGACGGCACGGTCTCCGGTGACGCCGACCAGCAAGCCGCATCCCGTTCCGCAGAACCGGCAGGGCGTTTTTTTCCACAGGATCGTGCCGGAAGGCGTGTCCGTGGTTTTCCAGGCGCCAAAACTGATGCCCGGAAACAGGGTCGCCGCAGCAGCTGCAGCACTGTTCAAAGCCATGGATTTGATGAACGATCGTCGGTTGATTCTCATTAACTGCTCCTTTGCTCCGAACCGGTCTGTGAATATGAACAGGTACGCTTACGCGCCTGTATGGCCGAACGTCATACCAAGGGACTGTAGTGACTTCAGTGCGTTGAGTTGTTTCTGCAACGCTTTTTCAATTACTTCATCAGGGGTATCGGTCAACAGGATCAGGATGTCCTCGTTTTCGGCAGGGGTGGCCTCGCAGTATGGCAGGGCCGAAAGGTCTTTGAGCAGTTGCTCTTTGGCGCCTTTTTCGGGGTAGGCCAGATAGCTGAAAACTGGCATCGAATTTACCTCCACGCGTTTTCAGTCGTCTCGTTGAAACCGAGAATTCTGAGGAACTCGACTCAATGGTGAATCGGATGGTGACGTGTCTGTCGCGCCGGCAGCGGGGAATGCGAACCCGGCATCCAGTGGAAAGCTTGGGACAAGGCGGCCCATCCCCCCGTCTACGAGATTGTGGTAATAATATGTGATACAATAGTCGGAAACGGATTGACTTAAGTCAAAAATAATTACGGCGGGGTAACGTATGGTGAACTATACTCAAGGCATCGATCCGGCGAAAAATTCAGATCCATAGTGAATTTTTTTTGTCTGCACGGGGACTGCATTTGCGGCAGGCAGGCGCCGACAAATCGCTTCCTATGCCCGGATCGGACGACACCCAAATCAAATAAAATAGCACCTTTTTGTAATCTACTCAGTCGATGGTTAAAAAATCAGATACATCCGCCCGGGTTTATGTTATTGTTAACACATCGTTATGGCCCGCCTATGAAATCCGGATAAAAAAGATCCAGTAAGGTCGATCATGGACAGCTTCCATTCATTGCTCGAGTCCTGCTCAGCCGAACACGGCCACCTCTGTCCGGGACAGGTGGTGGGTGTGCGCATGGCGATGTTAGGGTGCCGGCTGATCGGCATGGATCAGCCCAAACGCCTCGATCAGATTAAAAAGCTTTTGGTCTATGTGGAGATGGATCGCTGCACGGCAGATGCCGTGGCCCATGTCACCGGCGTAAAACTGGGGCGACGGAGCCTCAAATTTGTCGATTATGGCATCATGGCCGCCACCTTCATGAATCTGGATACCGGGGATTCGTACCGGGTGTTGTCCACGGAGGAGGCAAGGGATCTGGCGCGGGTTTACGCGCCGGAATTCGCCACGCGGTCCGAACGGCAGATCGCCGCGTATAAACGAATGCCGGAAAGCGTCCTGTTCCGCGTCCAGGAAGTCCGCGTTAAAATCGATGCATTCGATTTGCCCGGTCCAACGCGGCGAAAAGTGGCCTGCAGCCACTGCGGCCAGCTAATCAGGGATGCCAGAGAAATTCTCATCCAAGGCAATCCGGTCTGTAAGCCTTGCAGCGGCCAATCCTATTTTACGCATGTCCGGGACATCACGTGGCATGATATGGGGTCGTCGCCATGCAGTGGTCATGGCCACCCACCTGCGCACGAAACAATAGGATCGTCGATGAATACCAAATAAGGAGAACCGGCTGTGTTAAAAAAAATCGGGGTAAAAGATTCGGTGGGGACAAAACTGGCCCACGATATTACGGAAATCCGGCCGGGTGAATTCAAGGGAGCGGCATTTCGCAAAGGGCATACGGTTTGTGATGAAGACGTATGCCGATTGCAGAAGCTGGGCAAGAACCACCTTTACCTGATCGACCTCGATGAAGATGAAATCCACGAAGACCAGGCCGCTTCGATATTAGCGGAAAGCCTGTCCGGGGAAGGCGTCGTCTGGGAGGATGCCCCCAAGGAGGGCAAGATCAGCCTGCATGCAGGACATGACGGATTGTGCACCGTGGACATTGCCGCCCTGGCGGCTTTCAATATGGTCGACGAAGTGATGTGCGCCACGATTCACAGTCACACCCTGGTGAAAAAAGGTGAGATGGTGGCGGCAACACGCGCCATTCCGCTCGTGATGAGGCGGGCGCCCATTGAGCGGGCCGCAGCCATTGCCTCTCAGAACGGCGGTGTGTTGCATGTACGCGCCCTCAAAAAAGCCCGGGCCGGCGTGGTGGTCACCGGCAGCGAAGTCTTCAACGGACTGATCGAAGACAAATTCGCACCGATTTTAAGGCAAAAAATCGAGATGCTCGGATCTGTGGTGGCCGGAGTGACATGGGTTCCTGATGATCCTGAAATCATTCGAACGGCCATCCAAGATCACCTTGCCGGCGGTTGCGATTTGATCCTCTTGAGCGGCGGGATGAGCGTGGACCCGGATGATGTGACCCGCAAAGGCATCGCCATGGCAGGCGGCCAGGAGGTCCACTATGGTGCCGCCGCGCTGCCCGGCGCCATGTTCATGACCGCTTACATCCATGGGGTTCCGCTATTGGGGGTACCGGCGTGTGGACTTCATCACCGCATCACCGTACTGGATCTGATTCTTCCCAGAATATTGACGGGTGAACATATCGGAAAGAAAGAACTCGCGTTTCTCGGGCACGGCGGACTCTGCCGCGATTGCCAAACGTGCACCTATCCCCACTGTCCGTTTGGAAAAGGGAGCTGACCCGCCGCCCTTTGACAAACCGCATCCGCAGTGCCCCCCTCTCAATCCCCTCGCGGCGATGGAAAGGCAAGCGACGGGGCTGGCGAGCACGATTGCGGTTCACCGGCAAGTTTCAGTTCCTGTTCTGCGGTTTCAGACGATAATTCGGTGATGCATTGGACTTCACGAGACCCAGATCCACAGCAGGGCGATAACCCCGGACAACAACAGCAGGCTTTCCACCAGAAACTCCAGGCGCATGCTGGGCAGCATGCGCCCTTTTTCATAGGCACTGACCAAGATGAGCATGGCCGCCGGGCAAAGGGTCAGGAAAAAACCAAGCCCGGAGATCAGGCCGACGGCCGACCCGATGGCGACCAGAATCATGCAGCCGACCAGGGTTGCCTTCAGCAGGACCGCGGTTTTTCGGCTTCCCAACAAGATGGGCAGGGTTTCCTTGCCCATGATGCGATCACCCTGAACATCCAGCAGGTCAAAAAACGCGGTGCGGGCAAACACCAGGGCGGTGGCCCAGACGAACACCCCCCCAATAGCGACGGTCAGGGTTCCCTTGCCGGTGATCCCAGGCAGCAGCGCCACCACCACCCCCCAGGCCACGGCGATGAGAAATGTTTTTGAACCGGGAATATCCTTGATCCGCCGATACTTGAACCCGAACCTGTCGGGCAGCAAGTAGAGGTTGTAGGAGAGGCCCAGCAGGCTCATGATCAGCAGGATGGCAAAGGCGGCAGCCCCCATGGCTGACGCACTCAGGATCCCCAGGCCGCCGGCGGCGATGGCCAGCACGGACAACAGCCGACGGTGCCGCTCATAAAAACGGGCCCGTTCCGGATCGTTGTACTCATCTTCGGCTGTACCGGTAAGGTGATTCAGCAGATGCATGGAAAGCACGTAAAGCATGGCCACGGCCACCGGGGCAAGGGCAGCGGCCAGCCCCAACAGCCGGATGCAGGCAAGGCACAGGCATCCGGCACCCACAGCCACGTATACATTGGTCAGCAGGAGGGTCTGGATCGTGCTGTAAAGGGTCCTGACGACACTCGATTGCCGCTTGGCCGGCAGCTTTTCCAGTTCCCGGAAAACCCGTTTAATGATCCAGTTGGGCGTTGATGCGCCGGCGGTAATCCCCACCCGGTCGACCCGGTCCAGGCAGCAGGCTTCCAGTTCGGCTTCCGTTTCCATGTGGAAGGCGGGCTTGCCGGTCTCCCCGGCTATCTCAGCCAGCCGTCGGGTATTGCCGCTTTCCCTTCCCCCCACGACGATAACGGCGTCGACGCGATCAGCCAGTTGTTTGACTTCTGCCTGCCGCTTTTCCGTCGAATCGCAGATCGTATCAAAGGTCTTGTAATGCGGGAACTTATCGGCAGCCCAGGCCTTCACCTGCTCGTAGAGTTTCATGTTCTGGGTGGTCTGGGCCACGATGATGGCCTGGTCGAAAGCGGGCAGGGCGTCGACGTCCGCCATGGTGCTGACCACGTTCCCCGACGGACCGGCATACCCCACCAGCCCCACCACCTCAGGGTGGTCCCGGTCGCCGACGATGATGGTGGCAAAGCCTTTGCGGGCGTGAACCCGAATGATGGTCTGGACGCGGATGACGCGCGGACAGGTAGCATCCACCACCTTGAATCCGGCGTCCGTGAGCCGCTGCTTGTCCTCGGGGGGCACACCGTGGGCCCGCACCAGCACGGTGCCGGTTCCTTGTTCCGGGATCGTTTTCAGGACGGTGATCCCCCTTTTCTCAAAAAGGGAGAGGACCTGGGGATTGTGGATCAGGGGGCCGTAGGTGTAAATGGGTTCATCGTACTTGCCCGGTGCATCCAGGGCCAGTTCCACGGCCCGTCTCACGCCCATGCAGAAACCGGCGGTTTTAGCGATTTCAATCTTCATCTCTAATCCGGTGCTACCTCATCCTTGTCCAATTCTTAGGTTGCCGTCCATCCGCGGATCATCGCTTGAAGTTCGGGTCAAGGTCGACGGGATTTTGAAACCGAATCCGTGAAAGCCCTGGGTTGAGGGGTTCGACTTCCGGAGTCCGGGGATTGGACCTCAAGCCACCATTTAAGGACGGTCGCAAATCAGCGGTTTCAGGTGGTCGATGACAAGGCTTTCCACCATGTGGGGCAGCGGGTCGTCCGACACCCCGACCAAATCGACATTTTCCTGGGATATGGGCAAAATAAGCTTGGTGGCTGAACAACCGGATACGGCTTCGGCCATTTTGGGGGTCACTTCACCCATCATGGCATGGGCCAGAATGATACCCAGGGTGCCGGCCACCACATCCACCTGGGCAACCGTCCGCACAATTGCGTTTTCCCCCGATGCGCCCCGGTTTGCTCCGGCCTTGAGCATCTGCGCGGTGGCGATGGCATTGGTCCCCAAGGCAATGATCTCCACTGCCTCGCCGAAGCATGCCTTTATTTTCTTGATAATGGTGCTGCCGATGCCGCCGCCCTGTCCGTCGATGACACCGATCCTTTTTCGTGAAAATGGATGAAGCATACCTGTTCCTTAATTCGCAAAATCCAATTCCGATGAATCTCGACGCCTACAGTTTATCAACCCGCGCCCGCGCCCGGCGCTTGCGCTTGGGAAGCCTCCGGCTGGGCCCCTTTTTGCGGGTGGTCGGTACCCATCCCGAGGAAACGGTTTCATCGCCGCCCTTGACCGCCAGGTATCGTGCCAGGGCGATCTTTTCCTCGAAGGCAGCTGAATCCAAGGCGGTGGCTCCGGCCGACTCGGCAGCAGTCATGATCTCCCGGTCGCTGCTGACCACCAGGGCCTTGGCCTTTTCCCGGCGGACCATTCGCCGAATCACATCATCGGCGCTCTCTCCACCCTGCGAGTAGCGGACGGCGATCCCCTTGACCCGATCACGGGAACCGTAAAGGGAGGGCCCGGCCGAGCCGTCGAAAACCACCGTAATTTTATGCGGTTTCAGTTTTTTGTAGGCCGCCAGCATGTCCACCAGGGCGTCACGGCCCAGTTGCAGGTCCCGCCGGTCCATTCCGGCCAGTTCCGGGGATTGGCGGATCAGGTTGTAGCCGTCGATGATGAGGTGAATGGCCATGGCACCTATACGGATTTATCTGCCCAAGACAGGGGAGTGTTGAGCAATCGCCCCTCCAACCTTGTCAGGGCGAGTCCCTGAAGCGATGATCCTGCCTCCATAAAAACGAATCCACGCCGAGGCGTGGGTTCAATGCTTGCGGGTACGTGCAGGTCACGTGAGATCTTGCCTGGCCGCTAACTGGTCCGCAGCATCCCCAGCAGCCGGTCCAGGTCGTCGTCACTGAAAAAATCGATTTCCACCCGCCCCTTCTTGCCCTTGCGCTGGATGCGGACCCGGGTGCCGAAATGGCGGGACAGATCTTCAGAGACATCCCTGAAATAGCGCTGGGCAGAAGTCAATTCCGGGGTGGGGGCCGGTTTCTTTTCCGCATTGATCCGTTTGATCAACGCTTCGGTGTCGCGCACCGACAGTTTTTTGGCCACCACTTCCCGCCAGGCGGCCTGCTGCTTGGCAGGGGTGTCGGCCCCCAGAAGGGCCCGCGCGTGACCCATACTCAAGGCACCCTCCATGATGCTCTCCTTGATCGGGTCGGGAAGCTGGCGCAGCCGCAGAAAGTTGGCCACGGCGCTGCGGCTCTTGCCCACCCGCTCGGCAGCCTTATCCTGGGTCAGGTCGAACTCGGTGATCAGCCGATGGTAGGCCTCGGCCTCCTCCATGGGATTCAGGTTTTCGCGCTGGATGTTCTCTACGATGGAAATCTCCAGCATCTCGGCGTCCGAGACGTCCTTTACCAGCACGGGCACCCGGTCCAGGCCGGCCATGGTAGCCGCCCGCAGACGTCGCTCACCGGCTACCAGTTCATAGCCCACATCGTCAGCGCGCACCAACAGCGGTTGGATGATGCCCTGGCTGCGGATCGATTCTGCCAGTTCTTCCAGTTCATCCGCTGCAAAATGACGCCGCGGCTGGTAGTGGTTCGGCCGAATCATATCGATTTCACACAGAAAAAAATCTTTACGCGTTGGCAGCGATGCCCCGGCCATCCCATCCATCGTGCCCAGATCCGGGATCAGCGCATCAAGCCCCCTGCCCAAGGCCATTTTCCGTTTCTTCTTGGCGCCGGTTCCGACGCTGCTTTGTTTGGTTTTATCTGGCATGCGGTGTCCTGAATCGTGAATGGCTGGCCCGGACCCATTCCATCGGTCCAGGCGAATCAGCGTTGCCGGAAAGCCTGTCAGGCGCGACCGGCATGATTGGCGGTCATGATCTCCTTGGCGAGGGAAAAATAGCTGACAGCCCCCGGAGACATGGCATCGTAAAGCAATATGGGCTGTCCGAAACTGGGTGCCTCCCCCAGGCGGACATTGCGGGGGATGGTCGTCTTGAACACCAAGTTCTTGAAATGACTTTCCGCGTCCTCGGCCACCTGATGGCTCAAATTGGTGCGGCGATCGAACATGGTCAGCAGAATGCCGGCAATTCTGAGTCCCGGGTTCAGGCCGCCCTTGATCCGTTGAAAGGTCTGAACCAGCTGGCTGAGTCCCTCCAGGGCATAGAATTCACACTGAAGCGGGATCAGCAGGGCATCGGCGGCCGTCATGGCATTAACCGTAAGCAGGCTCAACGAGGGGGGGCAGTCGATAAGAATGTAGTCGAAGTCCTGCGTCACCGAAGCCAACAGGCGCCGCAGCGCATGCTCCCGATGGGGCCGGTCCATCATCTCCACATCGAAGCCGATCAATTCCACCCGGGAGGGCATGACCTTGAGGGCCTCGATCTGGCTGTCGACGATCAGGGCCTCCGCCTCGGCATCGCCAATCATCCCATGATAAAGCGTTTTTACCAATTGGGATTTATCCAGTCCCACACCGGTGGTTGCATTGGCTTGGGGGTCGCAGTCCACCAGCAGTGTCCGTTTTTCAGAAACGGCCAGCGCCGCCGACAGGTTGACTGCCGTTGTGGTCTTACCCACGCCGCCTTTCTGGTTAGCGATGCATATGATCTGTGCCATGGCGCCCAGCTTTAGCACAAAACATGCTGTTTGAAAAGAATATTAGAATGTGCCATGCTAAGTTGAAACGCAATGGAAACAGCCGTTGCCGTTAAAAGTGAAAAGATTACTAACATGCTGATAAAAAATAAAATATTCATCTTTTTCACCATGACCGTATTTCTCATTTCCACCATCGTGGCCATGGTTCCCGACGGCCACTGCATCACCCTTCAGGAAGAAAGGGAACTGTCCAAGGAGTTTATGGCGGTAGTCAGGGCCCAGTTCCCCCTGATCGACGATCCGGTCATCAATGACTATGTCAACCGGGTGGGCAAACGCATCCTGGCTGTCGTCCCGCCCCAGCCTTTCGACTATCAGTTTCATGTGCTCCGTGAAGATGTTTACAACGCCTTCGCCACCCCGGCGGGCCACATTTTCTTCAACAGCGGTCTCTTCGCCGCCCTGGAATCCGAAGAGGAGCTTGCCGGCGTAATCGGGCATGAAATTGCCCACGTGGTCTGCCGCCACATCTCGGACCGGATCGAAAGCTCCAAGAAGATCGGCATGGCCACGCTGGCCGGTATGGTGGCCGGTGTTTTGCTGGGCGCCGGCGGAGCAGCTGCAGCGGCCAGCGCCGTGACCGTCGGATCGGTGGCCGCCGGCCAGACCGCGGCCCTGGCCTACAGCCGTGAAAATGAAATGCAGGCGGATCAGCTGGGCCTGGAATATCTCACCCTGGCCGGCTACAGCGGAGAGGGGTTGCTGACCTCATTGAAGAAAATCCGCAGCAAGCAGTGGTACGGGTCCGAACAGATCCCCACCTACCTGACCACCCACCCGGCCTCCGAAGCGCGCATGAGCGCCATCGACAACTGGCTGCACCAGAACCGACCGGAAACGGTCCGCAAACGCGGCGAAGTCGGCGGATTTGGCCTGGCTCACACCCGCTTGATCGCCCTCTACACCGATGAAAAGGCGGCCCTGAAACGGTTCGGGTCGAACCTCGAAACAAGGCCGGACAGCCCGCTCGACCACTATGGATATGCACTGGCCCTGACCCGGGTCGATCAGTGGCACAACGCGGCCGAGCATATGAAACGGGCCATCGAAGGCAATGCCATGGCCACCTCGATGCTTCAGGATCTGGGCAAAATTTATTTCCATGACGGCCAGTACGAAAAAGCCTTGGAAGCCCTGTCCGCCAGCAGTTCCGAAAAATACCCCGAAGGAAGGCTCTATCTGGGCCGTACCCAGATGGAACTGGGTCGAATGGCGGAGGCAAGGGACACCTTCGAAGATCTGGTGCGCTACAACGAGAATTATACCCAGGCCTACTATCATTTGGGGGAGATCAGCGGTCGGTTGGGGGACATGTTCAGCGCCCACTACAATTTAGGCCGCTTTTACCGACAGAAGGGAGATCTGAAGAACGCCGGTTTTCATCTGAACCGGGCCTTGAAACTGGCTGTCGATGACTCCCAAAAAGAAATGGTGATGATTCAACTCGAAGCCCTGGATCCCAAAAAAGAGAAAAAACCGGGTGCCGGGTGATCGCTGGCATTGAGTACCGGTTGTTTTCAGCGCTTACCCAGCCGGCGATCTTCATAAACCTAATTATACCACAAGGTAACATAAAAAGACATTGACAAGTCCCACAATTCATATTAACCGTTTTAGTGATGCTAATTTTTTCTCTCTTTTCTATTTTTTGCTAATCGAACGACCGTTGTCTTGTTTCCGCTTGCTTTAACCCCTTGGGCGCCTATGCAATTCATTTCCGGCAGCCGGGAATGCTTTCATTGGTGTTCTCCAGCCGGCGGGTCAGACTATCTGCAACCACTTAACCTCAAGGAAGTGGTATGAAAAAATGGATAATCGCGGCCGCTCTGGTCGGTGTCGGCATCGTAATCGCCTTTCCCCTGTTCAGCATGACCTACTATACCATGGTGAGGACCTCCACGCCGGAGTTCTGTGCCTCCTGCCATGAAATCAAACCGGCGGTGGTGGCCTGGCGCTCTTCCACCCACACCAACAATGCAACCGGTGTCGTCGTGGACTGCATGGACTGTCACCTGCCGGCCCCCCAGGACACCTTCGATTTTTTCTTTTCCAAAAGCTACCATGGCATCAAAGACGTTGCGGTGCACTTCTTAGTTGGCACGTACGATAGGGACAACGCCCGCGAGGCAGCCTATGCCGCCTTCGACAACGATCAGTGCCAAAAATGCCACCGCAACCTGCTGCACATGCCCACCCAACGCGGTGCCATGCTGGCTCACCGGTCGGTGATTTATGCCCGCCAGGGATACGAAAAAAAATGTGTTGATTGTCACTACGACTTAGTCCATTCCGAAAGGGGACTGGTAATGTTTCGACAGACCCGCCAAATTCCCTACCAGGCCAAGGGGTTGAAACAGCTGTAATACCCAGATAAGCGATTGGGTTTTTTATTTCGTCGAATATTAAAAACAGAAAGGAGCGGCATCTATGAGGCGTACATGGATGTTCTTAACCATCGGATTGCTGGTGGTCGGCCTGATGGCGGTACCGGCCATGGCCCAGCCCAACTTTGCCAAGGTCAAGGAGTACCGCATCGAACGCAGTGTGCCCCCAGAAGCCCAGGCGTGTATCGAATGCCACCGGGCAACCACCCCCGGCGTTTTTGCTGACTGGGCCAAGAGCCGACACGCCAACGCCAACATCACCTGTCTGGATTGCCACCTGGTCCAGCCTGGCGATCAAGACATCGCCCAGGATCACGAGAAGTATTACAGCCGCTCCGACATGCCCTGGGGCGAGGCCAAGTACAAGATGCCCATCGCCTCCATCGTGACCCCCAAAGACTGCTCCCGCTGCCATCCGGACGAGGCCACCCAGTACAGCAAGTCCAAGCACGCCAACACCATCGAGATTATGTGGAAGCTGGATCCCTGGCTGAACAAGGGCATGAACTCGGACATCGAGCGCAAAACCGGCTGCTTCAACTGCCACGGAACGGTCATCACCATTGATGATAGCGGTAAGATCGATCCGAACACCTGGCCCAACGCCGGGGTCGGCCGGCTTAACCTGGACGGCAGCAAGGGGTCGTGTACTTCCTGCCACACGCGCCATCGTTTTTCCGTTGGTGAAGCCCGAAAGCCCGAGGCCTGCGACCAGTGCCATCTGGGACCGGATCATCCCCAGATCGAGATCTACGAAGAATCCAAACACGGCACGATCTACCACGCCTACCAGGACGAATATAATTTCGATGCAGCTGGTGGCACCTGGACGGCCGGCGTCGATTACCGCGCTCCGACTTGTGCGGCCTGCCACATGAGCGGATCCGGCAAGGAACCCACCAGCCACGATGTCACCCAGCGGCTATCCTGGGAGACCCAGGCTCCGCTCACGGTCCGTCCCCAGGATTTCAAACCGTTTCCCTCGGGCACCGATTGGAAAGTGGAGCGCCAGAAGATGAAAAATATCTGCAGCTCCTGCCACGGCGATTCCTGGATCAACGATTTTTATGACGGTTTCGACAAGGCCGTGATCGAGTATAACGATTTATACTTCAAACCGGCCAAGGCAAAACTCGATGAGCTTTACGAAAAAGGCCTTTTGGACAAAACCAAGTTCTTCGACGAGCGCCTCGAGGTGGAATACTACGAACTGTGGCACCACGAGGGACGCCGGGCACGTATGGGGGCCATGATGATGGCCCCGGACTACGCCTGGTGGCACGGCTTCTATGAGTGCAAGCTGCGCTTCGCCAACTACATGGAAGAGGCCAACCACCTGATCGAAACCGGCCAGAAGGCATACATTGCCAAGGATTTCCCCAACGCCACCGGGGACACCACCCGGCCGGTAAAAATCTTCGGCAAGACCCAGTAAAAGCTGGAACGACCCGATCACAACCAGAAAAGCCGTCCCGCATAGTGGGACGGCTTTTCTGGTTGTGACGTCTCTTCGACCGTGTTCACCGGCAACGAGGAAAAAGGGGATGAGCGCTGGCTTAATACCTGGGCGGTGAATGTACCGGTCAGCTCCTGTCAAACCGGGAGAACTGCATGGAAAACGTTGCCCGCCCCTGGGTGGCCGACCGCAGGCTGGTGGAATAGCCGAACATGTTTGCAAGGGGCACCGTCGCCTTGATGGTCTGAACCCCCAGCTTGGGTTCGATGGCTTCGATTTTTCCGCCCCTGGTATTCAGGTCCCCGATCACCTCCCCCATGAAGTCCTCCGGGACGATGACTTCCACGGCCATGATGGGATCCAGCAGGAATGAATTCCCCTGGGCAAGGGCCTCGCGGACGGCCATGGAAGCGGCTACGGTAAAGGCCAGTTCCGAGCTATTGGTCTCCCGGGTTCCAACTCCGGTGAGCACTGCTTTCACGTCCACCACCGGATAGCCCAGGAGGATGCCGCTCTCCAGGGATTCCATTACCCCCTTTTCCACCGCCTTCACCATCCCGGGGGCCAGTTCCTCGTCTGCCAGGCGTGATTCGAACCGCTTTCCTTCACCGCGGGACAGCGGTTCCAGCCGCAGCGAAATTTCACCGTAATGGCGGTTACCGGCGACTTCCTTGTCGAAAATTGCGGTCCCGGTAGCGGGGGATTCGATGGTCTCGCGATAGACGACCTGGGGTTTGCCTACGTTAACCCGGGTATTGAACTCACGCTGCATGCGGCTGGTGATGATTTCCAGATGCAGTTCTCCCATGCCGGAAAGAATCGTCTGGCCGGTGTCCTCGTCTTCACGAACCCGCAAGGTGGGGTCTTCGGCCATGAACTTTTCCAGCACCTGCTGAAGCTTCTCCTGATCGCTGTGGGTTTTGGGCTCCACGGCCACGGATATCACCGGTTCATAAAAATCCATTTTTTCAAGCAGCACCGGATGCTCCTGCTGGCACAGGGTTTCGCCGGTTGAGGAATCCTTGAGGCCCACGACCCCGACGATGGCCCCCGGGCCGACGGTGTCTACCCGCTCCCGCTTGTTGGCATGCATCAAAAGGATGCGGGACAATTTCTCTTTCTTGTTGCGGCTGGGATTGTACACGTCTGTGCCGGCGGTAATTTTGCCGCTGTATACCCGGACATAGGACAGCTTCCGGCCTTCCATCATGCTAACCTTGAAAATCAACGCCGCCAGAGGTGCTTTTTCATCCGGCCGGCAAAGGATGGTTTCTCCGGTTTCCGGATGAACGCCCTTGATGGCCGGGACCTCCGCCGGGCTGGGAAGGAATTGAACAATGGCATCCAACAGTGGTTGTATGCCTTTGTTCTTCAACGCACTGCCACACAGCACCGGCACCAGCTTCAAGGCAACTGTTGCCTTCCTGACGGCAGATAGAATCATCTCCGCGTCTATGGGTGTCTCGGCAAGGTAGGCTTCCATGATCCCGTCGTCCATCTCGGCAAGGGTTTCCAGCATCTGGTCCCGGTATATTTCAGCGTCATCTCGGAGGTCGTCATCGATCTCCTCGGTGCTGTAGCTGGCCCCGAGCGTGTCGTCGTCCCACCGGACCTGCTGCATGCGAATCAAATCGACGACACCGGAAAAGCCGTCTTCGGTACCTATCGGAATCTGAAGGATCAGGGCATTGGCCTTGAGCCGGTCGCGCATCATTTGAACGGTACCGAAAAAATCGGCACCGATGCGGTCCAGTTTATTGATGAAAGCAATCTTGGGCACTTTATAACGGTCGGCCTGGCGCCAGACCGTCTCCGATTGCGGTTCAACCCCACCGACGGCGCAAAAGACACCCACTGCCCCATCCAGGACCCGCAGGGACCGCTCCACCTCGATGGTAAAATCCACATGACCCGGTGTGTCGATGACCTGGATATCCCGGCCATTCCACTGGCAGGTGGTGACCGCTGAAGTGATGGTGATGCCCCGCTCCTGCTCGTCGACCATCCAGTCCATCACGGCTTCACCGTCATGGACTTCTCCAATCTTATGGGATCGCCCCGTGTAATAGAGGACCCGTTCGGTAACCGTCGTCTTGCCGGCATCGATGTGGGCGATGATACCGATATTCCGAATGTTATTTAGTTTGTCAGTTTTTTTCATCGTGTCAGCAGCATATCAGCGGTTAAAGGAAACGCCAGTGGAAGGTGACCGGTCAGCGTCTGCACTTCCGCTCCGTCAATGAGAATTTTTACCTGATCAATCTCTGAAACGTTTAGGATCAGGGAATTGACTATTGAAAATAGTGTCAATTGCTCCAATCGGCAACTCCCGACATGGTTTTCCCTCAGTTGGGCGGAAAAATCCACCACCGCCGTTCCATCTCCGAGCAAAAAGAAGGATCTCAATCGCGTCTCTTTGGGGATGGTGGCCAGATTTCCACGCGCAGAACCGTTGATCAGTTCCAACACCAGTTGCCGGCTGAATGCCAATGGTTCGTCAGGGTTGACCATGACACGCGCTTCGGCAACCAGCAGTGGACGCTTCGGATCGGCGAAATAGAGATGTACGACCTGCTGTTCTCCTTCACCGGCGGCGCAACCCGGCAGCATTCCAAGGCCATGGAGCACCAACCCGGCAATGAACAGCCAACCGGCAAATCGCAAAGCGGCCATGCAGCCGTGAAGCACGTTCATGGATGGTTTCCTGGTATGTCTCGTTGGCCGTCATGGACCGGCATGTTGCCATGACCAGCGAAAGAACTCATGTATGCCAAGGACCCGGACATGTCAAGAACTACACGGTTGAACGGGGACAGCGTGCGGATTCCATGTCGCTTGACCGGAGTGAACCGGAATTTCAGTTCATGGGAGCTGCGGGAAGGTTCCGCCTGCAGCGGCGGTGCTGCGCAGCATCGGAAGGATAAAAAAGCGTTTTCCAGTTCGCTCGCTAACCTCGCCGCAAGCGGCGGGGAATGCGCTCGCTATCGCGGTTCAATGGGAATTTGCCCCGGTAGATCCGGCCGTCTCATGCAGATGGTGAAAATCTGTAATGTTTGGAGGCTGCTGGCAAGAAATGCCGACGACCTGCGACATCGTTTCAGCGGCAGCAGGCCGCTGGCTTCTCGATGCGGGTGTATGTTTATATGGGATGGCGTTCACCGTATACCGAAAGGGCGAACACCTCGGGGCCGCTGTGACAGGTTACCGTTGGCCAGCCTCGGCCGCTGATCACCTGATAGTCTTTGACCGCGATAGAGGGGAGCTTGTCCATTAGGCGTTCAAAGGCCTTTTCCATATAAGGTTTGTTGTTGTCGGACCCGAATGCCTTGTATATTTTAACGTTGTGTGGGCGTGAAGAGAGGAACTCCATGGAAGCATCAGCCATTCGTTGAATGGCCTTTTCCATGCCTTTTTCCGTGGAAAAAGGGGTAACCCGTCCATCTTCAATGATCAACACGGGTTTCATGCGCAGCAGGCTGCCGACCAGCCCCTTGGCCTTGCCGATTCTGCCGTTCTTGACAAAGAATTTCAGCGTGGATGCGGAAATCAGCACCTGTGCAGATCGCGTGATCTCGGGCAAGGCTGCTTTGACTTCGGCGATCGGACGCCCTTGGGTGACCATTTCGACGATTTTCTCGGCAACGAAATATCCCCCGGCGGATACGGACTGGGTGTCAAATACATGGATTTCCAAGCCCGGGACAAATCCCTTGGCAGCATTGCTGTTGGCGACGACCTGGGAAAGCTTGGATGACATGTGGATGTCAATGACGCGCTCGTAGCCTTTGTTCTTTAGGGCCTTGTATTTTTTGATCATGTCTGATTGGCTGGGAGGCGTAGTGGAAAAATCACTTACACCGTCAACCGTGGCGTAGAACTGCTCGTGAAGCAGCTGCTCCCCGTCGATGTAGTTCTTGCCGTCCAGGACAATATTGATGCCGACAAATTCAAGGTTGTACTTTTGAATGAATGCCTGAGTTGGCTCGCATCCCGAATCCACCATAAAAGCGGTTTTCTTTTCAGCCATTCCTGCGCCTCCCTCCGTTTCAGCGGTCATCTCAGACTGATTTATAGTCTTCAAGCAAGAACGTGTCAAGCAAATGTGAACAGTGTAAACAAGTTAGATAAACGTTTAGCTCTGTGAGTGTTGTAAGCGATCAATGGACAGTTGCCGATAGAGGCGAACAAGCCTGATTTAGCCGTTGATGCCGGGAGACACGGTCACTCATAATAAAAGCGGGCGCCCGCTAATGAAAGCGGGCGCCCGCTGGTTTTCGGAAAGGTTGTGGTTTACGATTCCTTGATGGCATCGGTCAGTTCGGGAAGGAATTCAAGGATGTCGGCTTCGATGCCCACGTCGGCCACCTGGAAGATCGGCGCCTTGACGTTCTTGTTGATGGCCACGATAAAGGGCGCACCCTTGATGCCGCCCATATGCTGGAAGCTGCCGCTGATGCCGCAGGCCAGGTACACCTTGGGTTTGACCGTCTGACCGGAAGTCCCCACCTGGCGGGATTTTTCCAGCCACTTGGCATCCACGATGGGACGCGAGCAGGAAACCACGGCACCCATGGCATCGGCCAGTTCCTGGGCGATTTCGATATTCTCTTCGTCCTCGATGCCGCGGCCAACGGATACCAGCACGTCCGACTTGGTGATGTCAACATCCCCGACTTCGGCTTCCACGACTTCCAGAAAGGTCCGTTTGACCGTCAGGTCGCCGGCGTCGCCGGACTTGTCCTCGACACTGCCGCCGGCCGATTTGCTTTCATCGGGGGCAAAGGCCCCGGGACGCAGGTTCACGACCGCACCGCTGGAAATATCGGCGGTGACGTGGGTGCTGACCATGCCTGAGTATTCCTGGCGGATCACCTTCAGGCTCGTTCCGTCCAGTCCTTCGATGTCTACGACGTCGGCGACGAAGGTCGAGTCCAGCTTGATGGACAGGCCGGGACCCAGATCCATGCCGAAGGTGTCATTGGCAATCAGGACGATGGCATCGGCGGGCAGCACGTTGACCAACAGTTTTCTGACGACTTCGGCGTTGGGATAGGCCAGCGCGTCATTGCTGAACTTGAGGACACGGCTGTAGGAGGCGGCCACGGCATCGGCCACGGCGTCAAGGTCGGCACCCGAACCGGTCACGATGGCGGTGACGGCCGCACCGGCGTCGATTTTCTTGGCCGCGGCAGCCAACTCCAGGGCCGAATCGTCGGCCACGCCGTCTTTGTGAGTGATGTATGCATAGATATCGGCCATTATTTCAACCCTCCTTTGGCTTTCAAGAGTTCAATCAGCTTGGCAACGATCTCTTCGGTGCTGCCTTCGAGCATTTCAGCTCCCTCACCCATTTCGGGCACGAAGTAGTCCACCCGTTTAACCCGGGCGCCGGCAGCGCCCACCATTGCGGCGTCAACACCCAGATCGGCGGCACCAAACTGGGGGATCTCTACCGAGGCCACCTTGCGGATGCCGCGGATGCCCACGTAGCGCGGTTCGTTGATGCCGGTCTGGATGGACAGGACGCAGGGCAGCTGAATCTCGTTCATCTCCTGGTTGCCGCCTTCGATCTCGCGGCCGACCTTGAGCTTTCCATCGGCCACCTCGATCTTGTTCACCAGGGAGGCATAGGGGTAGTCCAGCATGGCCGCCAGCATGCCGCCCACCTGGGCCGCGCCGTCATCGGCCTGGGCGCCGGTCAGGATCAGGTCGTACTTGCCCTTTTCAACCGCCGCCTTGAGCAGGGTGGCGACACCTTTGCCGTCCGACCCCTCGAATGCGTCGTCGCACAGCAGCAGGCCGTTGTCGGCCCCCATGGCCATCTCCCGGCGCAGCACCTCCTCCGATTCGTCGTCGCCCACGGTGACGACGGTGACGCTGCCGCCCACCTTGTCGCGGATCTGAATGGCTTCTTCCACCGCGTAGTTGTCCCACTCGTTGACCGAGTACACCAAATCGTCGCGCTCGATATCACTGCCGGAACCATTTACCTCGATCTCGTTCTCAGCGGTATCGGGAACTCGTTTCACACAAACCAGAATCTCCATGTTTTTCCTCCCTGATTATTATTTCGCCTATTGCATGTGTTGGACTATGAGTTCAGACAGATCGATGGCTTCCATCTTTCCTTCCATACCGGCCACCTTGATGGCGTCTTCCATGTTGACCAGGCAGAAGGGGCAGGCCGTGACGATGACGTTGGCACCGGCCGCAGCAGCCATTTCGACGCGCAGCACGCCCATGCGCTGGTCCTCCTCGGGTTCGTAAAAAAGCATCAGACCGCCGCCGCCGCAGCAAAAAGACCGGTCGCGGCAACGCTCCATTTCCACCCGCTTCAACCCGGCGATGGCATCCAGGGCCGCCCGCGGATCATCATATACGTCATTGTGGCGGCCCAGGTAGCACGGATCGTGATAGGTGTAGACCTTGCCGTCGCCGTTGGCGCCGGTCAGTCGGATGGCGCCGGATTTAACGTTGCGGGCGATGAACTGACTGATATGTTCGACCGGGGGCAGCCCCTGGTAATCGTTTTTCAAGGCATTGTAGGCATGGGGGTCGGCGGTGATGATGTGCTTGGCGCCGCTGTTGATGATGGCGTCGGTGTTCATCTCCTTCATGGTCTGGAACAACATCTCTTCACCGAAACGCCGGATCTCGTTGCCGCTGTCTTTCTCCTGTTTGCCAAGGATGCCGACGTCCGCACCGGCCCGGGAAAGGATGGTCGCCGTGGCCTGGCCGATGGTCTGCATGCGGTCATCAAAAGAGGTGATGCTGTCCACGAAGTAGAGCGCCTCGGCCGAATCGACGGCCAGGTCCTTGACGGTCACCCCTTCGGGCAGATCCTTGGTCCAGTCGGCCCGCTTCTTTTCCATCTTGCCCCAGGGGTTGCCGCGTTTTTCCAGTGCACTCAAGGGTTTCTGCAGGCTCTGGGGCACCAAGCCCTCATCCACCATCCCACGCCGCAGGTCGACGATCTTGTCGATGTACTCGATGCCGATGGGGCACTCCTGCTCACAGGCACCGCAGGTGGTGCAGGACCAGATCTCGTCCTCCTCGTAAGTGGTGCCGATGAGGTTCTCGCTCTTTTTGAACGGGCTGCCGTAGGGGTAGATGGGATAATTCTTAAAAGCCAGGTCGCGCCCCTTGATTGAAATGAAGCGCGGCGACAGCGGCCGTCCGACCGCGTTGGCCGGGCAGTTGTCCGAACAGCGGCCGCAATCGGCACACGAGTAAAAATCCAGGATGTGCTTCCAAGTGAAGTCCTCCAGTTTCTTGACGCCGAAGGATTCCAGGTCGTCCAGCTGTTCATCGGTAATGCCGTGTTGGACCGGTTTGATGTTACCCTTATCGATGCGCATGAAGAACACGTTGAACAGCGACGTGATCACGTGGAAGTGCTTGCCCAGGGGCAGAAAGCACAGGAAGAAGAAAAAGGTCAGGTCGTGGATGTAGTAGGCGGCAATGTGGATGGTCTGCAGGGTCTCTAAGGAAGTGGACAGCAGGCCCTGCTTGAACAGCCAGGCCAGGCTCAGCGGCGCCAGGAACTCGGCGTGCAACCCGGCCTGGGTGTTGGCGGCCACACTGCTGGCCTCGAACAGGCTCTCGGAAATCATCAGCGTCGAAATCAAGCCCAAGACGAACAGGGCCTCGACGGTGTGGTCCTTGCCGTATTTGGCGGGTACGGCGTAACGAGCCGGTTTGACCACGGCCCGCCGGAATGCGGCAATGGCGCAGGCGATCAGCACCGCCGTGGCGGCATAGTCCTTTAAGATATTATAGATATCACCTAAAAGGCCACCGAATCCGGGCATGACGAAGCTTTCGGAGATGCCCATGATGACCAGGCTGCAGGAGCGGATGCTCAGGATCAGAAATCCGGCGAAGATAACGATATGCACGACACCGGCCAGCATGTACCGAGGCTGGCGATACTGGCCCAGCCAGATCTTCACCACGTTATAGATGCGCTGGGGGATACGGTCGAATCGGCTGTCCGGGGCCGCCTTGACCAGCGGAGCCAAGCGGATGGCCATGATATAAGCGAAAATCGCCACCCCCACAAGGGGAATCAAAATCGAAAAAAGCACCGTGGGAATAAAAAGAAAAAAATACTTGGCCGGAGCGATCAACGCGTTTTCCATATTTTACCCTTGTTCTCCCTTCGGATTCGTATTAAAATGTATAAAAATGAATGAAGATTCATTCAGTTTTTTTAACGACTGATTCCACTCCTGTCAAGAAAAAATTTTGGCGACGGTGTCCATCCCCTCTCACTGACAGCGGTGGCGCCGTTATCTCTGCGAAAACAAGTAACCGGTCTTTTCACCGCGGGTTGAACAAACGCCATAAATGAAATTAACCACTAATTTCATTGACAATAGCAGCATCTCAAAATAGGTGTTAAGTGATTCGGCAGCAAAAACCCAACCCAACAGGCATGAGGGCCTCATTTATTACGATCGCCCATTAAAAACAAGGAAAAAGGAGGTTCAAGTGAGCACAGACAGTCCCTATCTGGAAAAACCGTGGCTGAAGCACTACGAAGCAGGTGTTCCCGAACAGCTTCAATATGAAAACATCTGCCTGCCGGAGTTCCTCAAGCGGTCGGCCGATGCGTTTCCAGACAAAATGGCCCTGACTTTTCAAGGTTATCAAGTCAGCTTTAGCAAGCTGAACGAAATGGTGGATCGATTTGCCACTTGCCTGACCGACTTCGGGGTTAAAAAGGGTGACAGCGTAGCGATTCTGCTGCCCAATGTAATCCCTTGTGTGGCCGCCTACTATGCCATCCTGCGCATCGGCGCCATAACCGTCATGAACAACCCGTTGTATTCCGACCGGGAGTTGGAGCATCAGTTCAATGATTCCGGAGCCAAAGTGTTGATCACCCTGGATCTGCTCGGCAACCGGATGATCGATCTTCGACCAAAAACCAAGATAAAGCAGATCATCTACACTAGTATCGGTGACTATCTCCCCTTCCCCAAAAACCTTCTTTTCCCTTTGGTCGGCAAAAAGAAGGGACTGGCTGCCGACGTCAAATCAGCCGACGATCTTTATAAATGGAAAGACCTCATTGCACGCTATGCGCCCAACCCGCCGCATGTTGCCCTGGATTTTGACGCTGTGGCCATGTACCAGTATACCGGCGGCACCACCGGTGTTTCCAAGGGTGTCATGCTCACCCATGGCAACTTGAGCAAACAGACCCAGCACGTATCGGCCTGGTTTCCCACTTTCGGCAGCGATGAAATCATGCTCGGCGCCCTTCCTTTTTTCCACGTCTTTGGCCTGTCCACCGCCATGAACCTGGCTATTTTCAAAGGGTGGGGAAACATCCTGGTGCCCAAACCACAACCCCCCCAACTGTTGGAAGCCATCAGTAAATTCAAACCCACCTTTGCACCGCTGGTACCCACGATGTATATCGGCATGCTCGAACACCCTGATATCGCCAAATCCGACCTCACCTCCATCAAAGGCTGTTTTTCCGGCAGCGCCCCGCTGCCAGTGGAGGTAATCAGCGAGTTTCAGAAAAAAACCGGTGCAGTCATTGTCGAGGGCTTCGGGATGACCGAATCCTGCCCGGTTACCCACATCAACCCCTTCAAGGGCAATCGCAAAGTCGGCAGTGTGGGTATTCCCATTTCAGACACCCAAGCCCGTATCGTGGATCTTGGCGACGGGGTCACTGATGTTCCCGTGGGTGAAATCGGTGAACTCCTGGTCAAGGGTCCTCAGGTCATGAAAGGCTATTGGAACCGCCCCGACGCCACCGCAGAAACCCTCACCGACGGATGGCTGCACACCGGCGACATCGCCAAGATGGACGAGGACGGCTATTTCTACATCGTTGATCGCAAAAAAGATATGATCATCTCCGGCGGCTTTAACGTTTATCCCCGGGACATCGAAGAGGTGTTTTTCGAACATCCCAAGGTGATGGAGGCCACCGCCATCGGCATTCCTCATCCCAAACGCGGAGAGGCGGTCAAGGTATTCGTCGTTTTGAAGGAAGGCCAGACAGCCACCGCCGAAGAGTTGATGAAATATTGCGAAGACAAGCTGGCCAAGTACAAATGGCCCACGGAAATCGAATTCCGCAAAGAACTGCCAAAAACCAATGTGGGCAAAGTGCTTAAAAAAGATCTCAGAGCCATGGAACAGCATAAAAGACAATAGGTATGGACGGGCAGCTGAGAACGGCCAATCAAAAAACGGGGGTTGCATCAACATGCAACCCCCGTTTTCATTTATTCATCGATATTTAGACTTATTTGCCGCCGAACGCGTCTTCGGCAATATCTATGCACGCCTCGCAGGTGGTCATGATGGCATCCATCTTGCCCATGGTAATGGGAAGCACCGCCTGCGTAAAATATTGAACGCTTTTCAACTGGCCTTCATAGAAGGCCTGGTCTTTTTTCTTGGCTCCTTTTTCCAGCTGGGTGGCCGCGATAACCCCTCTCCAAAGCAACATCCAGGCTATCACCACGTCGCCGGAGGCCTCCATGAACGGGTGTGCGAAGGCAAATGCGCTCATGACCTTAGGTGACATGGCGGTGGCGCCCAGGTGCATGGCCACTTCACCGAGGCGGTTAAGGGCCTTTTCCACTCTGGCTGCATAATCCTTCAGGCCGTCGATGGCCTTGGCCTGAGCAATGGTCTTCTGGATCTCGACCATCAGGTCCATGATCGGTTTGCCCTTGTTCATGCCCAATTTTCTGCCCAGGAGATCCATGGCCTGAATGCCGTTGGTACCTTCATAGATCATGGTGATGCGGCAATCCCGCAACAGTTGTTCCTGGGGATACTCCCTGATAAAACCGTATCCGCCGTACACCTGCACACCGGTGCTGCAGACCTCGAAGGCCTTGTCGGTAACGTATCCCTTGCAGATGGGGATAAGCAGGTCCACCATTCCCTGCAGCCGGGCTTTTTCCTCCTCGTCATCGGTAACGGCCATCTGATCGGAAAGGTAGCCGGCATAATAAAGCAGGCTGCGCATGCCCTCCACGTAGGATTTCATGGAAATCAGCATGCGGCGCACATCCGGGTGCTGAATGATCGGCACGGCCGGTGCATTGGGATCCATCATCTGCATCAGGTTCTTGCCCTGAATCCGCTCCCTGGCGTAATTGACTGCATTCATGTATGACGGGCTGGCGCAGCAAAATCCCTGCATTCCCACTAGCAGGCGCGCCTCGTTCATCATCAGGAACATGGCCCGCAT
Organism: Desulfosarcina sp.; assembly: GCF_055467485.1. Lineage (NCBI taxonomy): Bacteria > Pseudomonadati > Thermodesulfobacteriota > Desulfobacteria > Desulfobacterales > Desulfosarcinaceae > Desulfosarcina > Desulfosarcina sp. Next base: position 69,649 of record NZ_JBUOIV010000015.1, read on the forward strand.
ACCCTTGTTCTCTTCGCCCAGCAGTTCGCCCACACACTGGCCCTTGCCGCCCAAGGTCAACGAACAGGTGGCGTTTCCGTTGATGCCCATCTTGTGCTCGAGGCCCGTGCAGACCACGTCGTTAAAATCGCCCAACGTACCATCGTCGTTGACCCGGTATTTGGGGACCAAAAAGAGAGATATGCCCTTGGTGCCCGCAGGCGCACCTTCGATTCGGGCCAGCACCGGATGGACGATGTTCTCAACCAAGTTATGCTCGCCGGCAGAGATGAAAATCTTGTTGCCGGTGATGGAGTATGTCCCATCTTCATTTTTCACGGCGGTGGTAGACAAGTTGCCAACATCGGAACCGGCTTCGGGTTCGGTGAGCAGCATGGTGCCGGTCCACTTGCCGGTAAACATGTTCTTTAAAAAAAGCTTCTTCTGCCGTTCCGTGCCGAATGCCTCCACCAGCAGGGCGGCACCGTGAGTGAGGCCCGGATACATCATGAACGCATAGTTGGCACCATTGAAATAGTCACCCGCGGCCAGCGCCACCGTGCGGGGCATCCCCTGCCCGCCGTATTCCGGGTCCTCGGGCATGGCCAGCCACTCACCTTCGACGAACAGGTCGTACGCACGCTTGAAACTTTCCGGAACCGATACCTGCCCGTTTTCAAGCCTGCATCCCTGTTCGTCACCCTCCTTGAAAGTGGGAAGAATTTCCTTTATCGCAAGATTACGGGCTTCACTGATGATCAAATCTACGGTCTTTTTGTTGAACTCGGCGTACTTTTCATGTTCACTCAACGCGCCGATGTTTAACTGCTCATGAAGCACGAAATCAACATCTCTTCTGTCAGCGATTACCTGTGCCATGGTCTATCCTCTCCTTGTTGACTGGTGGATACGCCGCCGAGACGAGCATGCACGGCGCTGTCCGGTTATGTAATCAATCCGTTAATCTTGTATCGCCGGTACCGCCGATGCCCCGGATGAAAAGGTCCACCAACGGGTCGGCCATGGTTACCAGATCGTATTGCCCGCCTGAATGGATCCAGGAATTGATCACTTCATCCACAGCACCATTGATGAAACGCTTGACCAATCCCATGTAAAGATCCTTCCGAATGGTTCCCTCTTCCTGGCCCAGTTCCACCACCTCGGAGATTATATCCCGGTACATTTTGGACATCTCTTTGATCTGCTCGTTCCCGAGCCGGCGGTTCTGGTGGGTTTCCGCCTGGTAAACGATGGCCATATTGCGGTCTTTCTGGAACTCTTGCAAATGGACGTGAATCAGACATCGCAGCTTCTCTTCGGCGGTTGCCGGCTGACTGACCGCATCCCGGAACCGCTCGAAAATCTGACGGGTCTTGTACTGATAGAACTGAACCAGAATATCGTCTTTGTTCTTGAAGTAGAGGTAGATGGTTCCGTCCGCCACCCCGGCCTCTTTGGCAATCTGGGCAATCGTCGACTGAAAGTACCCCTGCTCGGCAAATACAGTGATGGCCGCCTCCAGAATGCGTCTGTATTTGTCCATATTTTTCTTTTTCGTGTTGATGGCGAACCTCCTAACAACGATTGTTTATGAATGAATACTCATTCATTTATCAAAGCCAAAAACACCCTGTCAAGTATTAACGTTAAAAAAGCCGAAAAACCAGAGACGACCTGCTAAACCGCATTCAATTTCAACAAATCCTAAATTTAAGGTCTGTGATCCAAGTTGTGCGGCCAATGCCATAAGGGTTTGAGCCTCCATATAAATAATGAGGAACCATTCATTTCATATTGACTTTGCCGCCGACAGACAATAAGTGGGTTCGGGCTCCGGACGCAGATCGCATCCTTTATGGATTGACATCATCGATGCGATCAGGTTAGTTTCGCTCCTTGGCTCATATCATACCGTTCACGCCCACCCCTAATGCATGCGTGATCGGTATAACCCTTCATGGTATCGACCCCATGCCATGGAAAACAGGAGGAATGTTAAATGATTGTTGCGGAAAGAAAACCCTTTGAAGAGGTCAGGGCCATGGTCAAGGACTTTAAAAAGGTCCTCACCGTGGGATGCGGCACTTGCGTGGCGGTTTGCCTGGCCGGCGGTGAAAAGGAGGTCGGTGTGCTCAACGCCGAGCTGAAGATCGCCCGCCGTATGGCAGGCGAACCCATCGAAACCGGTGGTGTTACCGTGGAACGGCAGTGTGATATGGAGTTTCTGGAAGAGCTGGACGCGATTGTGGATGAATACGACGCGATCATTTCCATGGCCTGCGGTGCCGGCATTCAATTCATCGCCGAACGATTCCCCGAAATCCCCGTTTTCCCCGGTGTCGACACCAGCTTTATCGGCGTCAACCGCGAAGTGGGCTGGTATGAAGAAAAATGCCGGGCCTGCGGTACCTGCGTGTTGGGCATGACCGCCGGCATCTGCCCGGTCACCATGTGCGCCAAGGGACTGTTCAACGGCCCCTGCGGCGGCACCAACAAGGGTAGCTGTGAAATCAATGCCGATCAGCCCTGCGCCTGGCACCGCATCCACGAACGACTCGCCAAACAGAACCGACTGCAAAACATCCTCGACATCTGTCCGCCCAACGATTGGCGGAATCAGACGCCCAGAACCGTCGTTCAACCGGGTTACAAGGATCGACTAGCCGCATTCGGTATCAAATAGCCAATAGCAATCCAGAAACCGGAACAAGTCAATAGAGGGATTTTCAAATGAAATCAGGAAGCAATCTTGAAAAAATACTGCGTGCCGGACATTTTGCCTTTACCGGGGAACTCGGGCCGCCCCGAGGAACCAACGTGTCGGCGGTACGCGAAAAGGCCAAACATCTGGTCGGCATGGTGGATGCCGTCAATATTACCGACAATCAAACGGCAATGGTGAGAATGTCCAGCTGGGCCGCTTCGCTGATTGCCATCGAGGAGGGTCTGGAGCCCAACTACCAGATGGTCTGCCGGGACCGCAACCGCCTGGCCATGCAGGCCGACATCCTCGGCGCATCGGCCCTGGGCATCCGGAATATGCTCTGTCTGTCCGGTGACCACCAGCAGTTCGGCGACCATCCCCAGGCCAAGGGTGTGTTCGACATCGACTCCACCCAACTGATCGGAATGGTTAAAAAAATGCGTGACGAATCCAAATTCCTGGGTGGGGCGGACATCGACGAACCGCCCAAGATTTTCATAGGCGGCGCGGCCAACCCTTTTGCCGAACCTCACGAATGGCGGGTGCATCGCCTGGCTAAAAAAGTCAAGGCCGGTGTGGATTTCGTCCAGACCCAGTGCATTTACAACATGGAGAGAATGCGCCAGTGGGTCAAAGAATCCGTGGATATGGGGCTCACCGAAAAGGTCTATATCCTGGCCGGCGTCACCCCGATGAAGAGCGTCGGTATGGCGCGCTACATGCAGCTCAAGGTTCCCGGTATGGACGTTCCCAACGCGATCATCAAACGACTCCAGGGTGTGGACAAGAAAAAGGTGGCCGACGAAGGCATCAAAATCGCCTGCGAACAGATCGAAGCGTTCAAGGAGATGAAAGGCGTCGCCGGTGTTCACCTGATGCCCATCGAATGGGAGCACAAAGTGCCGGAGATCGCCGAGCGGGCAAAAGTCCTGCCTCGGCCGACGGTCTGATCAGCGCCACCCATCCATTGTCAACCAACGATCACTAAAGGAGTTTTCAAGTGAGTACTGAATCGAAAAAAGTCATGGTCATTGGGGGCGGGATCGCCGGTCTGACGGCGGCCTGGGAGCTTGCCGGCCTCGGCGCGCAGGTTGCGCTGGTGGAAAAAGCCGACTTCCTTGGCGGACACGCCATCCAATATGCCTGCAAGGCGACTGACGAATGTCGCCAATGCGGCGCCTGCGCCGTGGAAAGCATGCTCAAGAAGGTAGTCAATGAACCGTCCATCACCGTCCATTTGGCCACTGAAGTGGCCAGCATCGATAAAAACGGCAATTTCAAAGCCACGTTGAAAAAAACCAAGCCGACCAAGGACCTGAAAACGTGCGAAGCCGGTTATACGGCCAACCCGACGGGTTGCGCGGCCGTCAGGGGTTATTCCTTGAACAACAGCCGCTACTATCTTGCCGACGGCAGCCTGAACCCGGAAACCACAGGTCATGCAGACACCCTCGAAGTCGACGCCGTGGTCGTGGCCACCGGTTTCACGCCCTTCAACCCGCAGATCAAGTCCACCTACCGCTACGACGATCTGGAGAACGTGGTCAGCGGCATGGATCTGGAATCCGGCAAGCGCGCCAACGGGACGGTGCTGCGTCCTTCAGACGGTAAACCACCCAAAAAGATCGCCTTTATCCAGTGCGTGGGCAGCCGTGACGAACGTCTGGGCAACCTGTGGTGCAGCCAGGTCTGCTGCCCCTATGCCCTGAGAACGGCCCAGGCCATGAAACACAAAGACCCGGAACTGGACATCACCATCTTTTATATGGACATTCAGAACACGGGCAACGACTTTCCCGTCTTTTACCAGAAATGCAAAGACGACATGAAATTCGTGCGCAACATTCCCGTGGACATGTACATGACCGATGACGACCGGGTCCGGACCCGTTTCATGGCCGCCGAGGGCAGCAGTGAAGCGGTGGAAGATGATTTCGACCTGGTGGTGCTCTCCGTAGGCATCATGCCGGCGGCCGACAATGCGTCGCTGTCCGAACTGGTCGGCGCGCCGCTCAACGGTGACGGTTTCTTTGCCTCCACCGATAAGTTGAACCGAACACGGACAGGCCAGGATGGCATCTTTGTGGCCGGTACCGCTTCGGGACCGAAAACCATTGCCGAATCCATCGTCCACGCAGGCCAATCTGCCGGCGAAGTGATGAAATATCTGGGGAGGACCTCATGACACAAGAAACACAAATGGAAACCATCAACCTGGCCACCGACGTATTGGTGGTGGGTGCCGGGATGACCGGCGTGAAGGCGGCCAGCGAGATTGCCGCCAGCGGATACCGGGTTGTGCTGATCGATGAGGGCGCCGGTCTGGGGATGGCGGCAGGCGCCTCGGCTGCCGATCTCGATGGGGAAGAACAGGCGGCCATGGAGGCGTTATTGGAAACCATCAACGGATCGGAAATGATCGATGTGATGACCGGCACCCGCATGGACGGCGCTGCCGGGTTTCCGGGGAATTTCCGGGTATGGTTGTCAGGCAATGACGACATCGTCGAAAAGTCTGTAGGCGCCATCGTGGTGGCATCGGAGCTGGTTGCATGCCCGCTGAATGAAGCCTATGGCTTGAGCCTATCGGACACGGTGCTCAGCCAGAGCCAGATGGAAGCGGCCCTTAGTGAAAACCCGGCCGCATTTACCGGGAAATCGGTGGCTTTCATGCTGGGCCTGGCCCAGGACGGCAACCCCCTGGTTCTTGAACGGGTCCTGAAAAGTGTGCTGGCCATGGAAAAGATGGAAGACACCAGCGCGTATGTGTTTGCCGGGGATCTGAAGGTGGCCGAAGACGGGCTGGAGCGCCTCTATTTAGAATGCCGCGACAGCGGAGCCATGTATGTCAAGCTAACCGAGATGCCCGCGCTGGTTCAGGAGGGCAGTGCCCTTTACATCACCTACGACGATCCGGTCCTGCAGCGCAAAGTGGAATTGTCCCCCGACATCATTGTGGTCGAGGAAGCCATCGGCGCCGACCAGGTCAACACAACCCTGGCCGAGATGCTCAACATCGATGTGGGCCCCATGGGATTTTTACAGACCGAGAATGTTCACCGCTTTCCGGTCTCCACCAACCGCGAAGGGATCTTCGTGGTCGGCGGCAGCCGCCGGGTTAAAAAACGCTACGGCGCCCTGATGGATGCACAGAATGCAGCCATCAGGGTCCGCAGCCTCTTGGGCGACGGCACCATTACTGTGCCGGTCAACAAGGCGGTGTTGGACGTCGGCAAGTGCACCTTCTGCCTGACCTGCTACCGATGCTGCCCCCATGGGGCGATCGACTGGTCCGCCGACAACAAGCCGGTCATCTCCACGGTGGCCTGCCAGGGATGCGGCATCTGTGCCGCGGAATGCCCCATGGACGCCATCCAGATCGGTGAATTCAACGATGCCGAGATGATCGATCAGGTAACCCAATCGGCAACAGCTAAGGCTGCAGACGCCCCCACCATCGTGGCATTCTGTTGCCAGAACAGTGGATTGGAAGCCGCCCGCATGGCCGAATCATTCGGCATGCCCCTGCCCAAGGGGCTGAAAATGGTGGCTGTTCCCTGCGCCGGCAAGGTGGACATCGGCTACGTCATGCACGCCCTGGCCGAAGGGGCCGATGGCGTCGTGATCATGGCCTGTCACAACGGCAACTGCAAATCGGAGAAGGGCAGCCTCTACGCTAGTTGGCGGGCCGCTAACGCCCAGGGTATGCTGCAAGCCATGGGGATCGAAAAAGATCGGATCTGCTTTGCCACAACGGCGTCGAATATGGGCGCCGATTTTTCCGGCATTCTTATGGAGATGGAAAAAACGCTGGAAGGGAAATAGGCTGATGACCAAGCCGACACCTCTTCGTAACATTCTGCAAAGGGGTGTCGGCACTTAAATTACAAACGGAAACGATATTCGTCTCGGCAACATGAATGCCGGCCAATGGGCCGGCCATGGACTTGCAAGGTCTGCCGGAATCAATTTTTTCCTTGTATTTTATGGATGACTCGATAATAAATGGGTTCTTAAATTTTTTAATCGTATTGGAATCGTCGGTGGTAAACCAACTACGGAGGAATTAACAGTATGGCTGATGAAGCGATCAAGCTCGGCGGAAAGAAGCGATCCGTTTTCATCGACAAGGTGAAGGAGATCCTCCCCGAAGGGGGAAACCTGAACCTGTGCCTGACCTGCGGCGCCTGTTCTTCAGGGTGTCCGGCAACGGGTCTGGAGGGAATGGATCCCCGAAAGTTTTTGAGAATGGCGGCCCTGGGAATGGACGAAGAGGTCCTGAACACCAAATGGGTCTGGATGTGCAGCATGTGCACGCGCTGCATGTATGTCTGCCCGATGAAAATCAACATACCCCAACTGGTATTCAACACGCGCGCCGCCTGGCCACGTGAGAAACGCCCCAAGGGTATCCTGGGATCCTGTGACATGGCCCTGCGCAATGACACCTGCAGCGCTATGGGTGCCACGGAAGAGGACTTCCAGTTCGTCGTCGAAGACGTGCTTGAAGAGTACCAGGAAGCACAGCCCGAATTTGCTGAGATGCAGGCCCCGATCAACAAGAAAGGCGCTGAATTCTTCCTCAACCAGAACTCCCGGGAACCGGTGACCGAGCCAGATGAAATGGTACCCCTGTGGAAGATCCTGCACCTGGTGGGTGCGGACTGGACTTACGGCACCAAGGGGTGGGCGGCGGAAAACTACTGCCTCTTTCTGGCCGACAATGAAAATTGGAAAAACATCGTCGAAGTGAAAAAAAACGCCGTGGAGGATCTGGGCTGCAAGGTCTGGCTCAACACGGAGTGAGGGCACGAACTCTTCGCAGTCCGGGCCGGACTGGAAAAATTCAAAATGCCCTACAACTTCGAAATCAAAAGCATCATTCAATATTACGCCCAGTGGGTCCGCGAGGGAAAGCTGAAAGTCAATTCCGAGTGGAACAAGGAGCGCAAGATCAAGTTCACGGTTCAGGATCCCTGCCAGCTGGTTCGCAAGACATTCGGCGATCCGGTCGCCGAGGACCTGCGCTTCGTCGTCAAGGCGGTAGTTGGTGAAGAAAACTTCATTGACATGCACCCCAACCGCTCCAACAACTTCTGCTGCGGCGGCGGCGGCGGCTTCCTGCAGTCCGGATTTCCGGATGAGCGGCGGGCCTACGGCAAGCTCAAGGCCGACCAGATCCTGGCCACCAAAGCCGATTATTGCATCACACCCTGCCACAACTGTCACGCCCAGATTCACGACCTGAGCGATCAGCGCGGACATGCTTGGCAAACACTTCACCTATGGACCCTGATCTGCCTCTCCCTGGGCATCCTCGGACCCAACGAGCGCGAATATTTAGGCGACGACCTCAAGGATGTGGACGTGTTCCACCCCGAGTCGTCGAACATGTAGCATGTAATCTCCGCACCGGAAACATCGACAGAAAAAAGGCCGGTCCCCATGGGGACCGGCCTTTTTAATTTTAACAATTGATGGGTTTAGAAAACGAATCGGTGTCTTCTGTTATCCCCATACGGGTGAGGGGTCACCGGTTTTCCGTCGGCCGTTGAGGCATTTTAGCCTATCCACTCCCCATGCTTAAGCACCTTTTGAAAGCCTCACCGCACACACCTTGAACTCGGGAATCCCGGAAACCGGATCCAAGGCAGCATTGGTCAGTTTATTGGCCGCCGCCTGGGCAAAGTGGAAGGGTATGAAAACGGTCCCGTCCACAGCCTTGTGCGAAATCCGCACCCGAACCTGGATCTCTCCCCGCCGGGAGGCGATCGTTACCCGGTCGCCATCGGCAATGCCCATCCCTTGGGCATCGCCGCGCGTGATCTCCACAAAGGACTCCGGTGCCCGCTCGTTCAGGCCCTCGGTCTTCATGGTCATGGTGCCGGTGTGGTAATGATAGAGCACGCGTCCGGTGGTCAGGTACAGGGGATAGTCGTCGTCGGCCACTTCCGCCGGGGCAATCCATTCGATGGCATGAAACATCCCTTTACCCCGGGTGAACTGGGCCCCATGCAAAATGGGAGTGCCGGGATGTTCCGGTGTTGGACAGGGCCAGTGCAGCCCCTCGTGTTCAATGCGCGGGTAACTGATTCCCGCATAGGAAGGGGTAACGCCGGCCAGTTCGTTAAAAATGGTTTCGCTGTCCTTGTAGGACATGGGGTAACCCATGCGTGTGGCGATCTCGCTGGTTATCTTCCAGTCATCCTTGGCCAAACCCGGCGGATCGACCGCCTTTCTCACCCGCTGCACCCGCCGCTCGGTATTGGAGAAAGTGCCGTCCTTCTCGGCAAAGCACTTGGAGGGTAACACGACGTCCGCCATCCGGGCGGTTTCGGTGAGAAAGATATCCTGAACCACCAATAACTCCAGTTTGCTCAGGCTTTTTTCGGCATGGTTGAGATCGGCATCTGAAACGAGGGGGTTTTCGCCGATAATGTAGAGGGCCTTGAGCTCTCCGCTATGGGCTTTGGGGACCATTTCCGTGACCTTGAGTCCCGGCTTGGTGGGCAGTCCGGTGACGTTCCAGGCCCGTTCCATCTTTTTGATGGCATCCAGGTTGTCCACTGCCTGGTAACCGGTGAGCACGTTGGGCAGGCCGCCCATGTCGCAGGCGCCCTGGACGTTGTTCTGTCCGCGCAGGGGATTGACCCCGCCGCCCCGGATGCCCAGGTTGCCGCAGAGCATGGCCAGGTTGGCCAGGGATTTGACGTTGTCGGTCCCCGTGGTGTGCTGGGTGATTCCCATGCAGTACAGGATGCTGCCTGCCGGTGCATTGGCATAAAGCCGCGCCGCATCGATGAGCTGCTGGGCGGGTATGCCGGTAATGGTTTCCACGTGTTCTGGGGTGTAGCGTTCGACCATCGCTTTGAGTGCATCGAAATTTTCCGTGCGCTCCTCGATGAAAGCCGCGTCGTGCAAGTTCTCTTTGATGATGACGTGCATCATGCCGTTGATCCAAGCCACATCGGTACCCAGGTTGGGTCTCAGCCAATGCTCGGAGAACTCCGTGATCTTTATGCGGCGGGGGTCGACGACGATAAGTGTGGCCCCGCGCTGGGTGACCGCCCGTTTGACGAACGATGAAAGCACGGGGTGGTTTTCCGTGGTATTGGAACCGGTGATGAGGATTACATCCGCTTCCTCGATATCGGCAATGGTGTTCGTCATGGCGCCACTTCCGAATGCTGCGGCCAGACCGGCCACGGTGGAGCTATGTCAGAGCCGGGCGCAATGATCGATGTTGTTCGTCTTCAGAACCGCCCGGGTGAACTTGTGGGCGATGTAATTCTCCTCGTTGGTGACGCGGGCCGAGGTGAGCACGCCGATGCTGTCTCCACCGTGGGTGTCACGGATATGCTTGAGTTTATCGCCGACAAAATTAATGGCCTCCTCCCAGGTGGCTTTACGAAAGGAGCCGTTCTCCTTGATCAGTGGCTCGGTGAGCCGCTCATCACTGCCGATGAAATCGAAACCGAAACGTCCCTTGACGCAAAGGCTGCCAAAGTTGGGGGCCTCATCTTCAACACCGCTGACCTTGACCACCCGGTTGTCACGCACGTGAAGGTGCATCTGGCATCCCACACCGCAGTAGCTGCAGGTGGTGCGCACCTGCTGGGTTTCCCAGGGGCGGACATGGTAGCGCACGTCCTTTTCCACCAGGGCCCCCACGGGGCAGACCTGCACGCACTCGCCGCAGAAAACACAGTCGGAGTCTTTCAGCGGCCGGTCGCCGGCGGCGATGATCTTGGTTTCGGCGCCACGATAACCGAAGCTGATGGCATTGTTCACCTGCACGTCGTTGCAGGCCTGGACGCAGCGGCCGCAGAGGATGCAGCGGGAAAAATCCCTCACGATGAAAGGATTGACCGTTTCCATGGGATAGCGGGCCGGGGTCCCCTGGAAGCCCTCGCCGGTCACCTGGTAGCGGTAGGCCAGGTCCTGTAGTCGGCAGTCTCCCCAAACCGGACACAAGGCCTCGCTGCCGTCATCTTTTTCGACACCTATCTGAAATTGGGTCCAATCACTGTCGTCCCGTCCGCGAACGGCACAATTGTGATTGCCTGAAGAGAGCATCAGCCGCAGGATCTCTTTGCGCGATGCCACTACGTCCGGCGATTCGGTGCGCACCACCATATTGGGGGAGGCAGGTGTGGAACAGGCCGGCAGCAGGGTCCGCGCCCCTTTTACTTCAACCACGCAGATTCGGCAGGCACCGGTTGGCGTGGATCCCTTCAAGTGGCACAACGTCGGAATATCGATGTGTCCCCGCCGGGCCACGTCCAGGATGGTCTCACCCGGTTCAATGGGAAGCTCGTTTCCGTTGATCACCATCAGGTTCGTCTGTTCCATATTCAGGTGCTCCTTTGGGGAGGGTCCGTTTACAATGGTTGGGCGTCGGCACCATCGCCGACTACCAGCTGAGAACCCACCCATAAACAGCTGATTGTGGCTCGGGCCTGGGACTGAAGATGCTTTTCATGGATGGGCACCGGCCTATTTTCCCTATAGAAAATCGACCCTTTTGTCAATCCGGAATACAAACCATGATATTGTCAGATGAATGGTTCCCGCAGCATATCAAACCGACAACATCCTTTTGGATCATTTTGTTTCCGAGGGTTGCTCGCCAAGAGAACTATCGCGATCGCCAGCCGCGTTTCGAAAGCCAGCTCCGTCCACCCCTTGAAGTTACCCACATCGTTACCAGGGCGCCCAGTATACTGCCCGCCGCATCCGCAACCCCGTCCATCGCATCGGCTTTGCGAAATGCCACGAAAGACTGATGGAATTCATCACTCGCGCCGTAGATGGAAGCGAAGAAGACACTGATCAACAGCAGCTGCAACGGGGACAGCTTACCGGACCATGTCGCCCGGCAGGCCCGGTAAACGAGTGCAGCCAGTACTCCATAGGCAGCCATGTGCATCACCTTGTCTTTGAGTGGGAAAGAGGGGCCCAGATCGGGCGACGGGAAACTGGATTGGACAAAGATAGCCGCGCAGAGCGCAATGACCGGCAGCCAGTATTTGAAAAACGTTCTCTGGGCGGTTTTCATGGGGTAGGAGGAAAGGCCTTAGGGCAGCCGTTACAGCCTTCCCCGACCATTAAGAAAGGCTGCAACGCTGTCATGTACTATTTGCCGAAGAGGTCCAGGTTCAAGCACCTGTCGGCCACATGGGCCGTCACTTGCTCCATAAACTGGGCCATGGGCAGACCGTAGCGGACAGCGCCGTCCAGTGTGCGAACGGATATCGTGCCAGCCTCCTTTTCTTTGGCACCGCAGGTGAGAATCAGCGGCGTCTTGGCCAACTGGGCTTCGCGAATCTTGCGGTTGAGGCTTTCCGTACGAGCATCCACCTCAACCCGCAATCCTGCATCGGTCATGGTTTTGGCGATTTCCTCTGCAAAAGGAATCAGATCATCGTTGATCGGCAACAAAACTGCCTGAACCGGTGCCAGCCAGAGGGGAAACTTGCCTTCGAAGTGCTCGATGAGAATCCCCAGAAACCGCTCGATGGAGCCGAACACCGTCCGGTGCAGCATGATCGGCCGGTGTTTCTCATTGTCCGCACCCACATAGGTCAGGTCGAACCGTTCGGGCAGACTCATGTCCAGTTGGATGGTACCGCACTGCCAGGTCCGCCCCAGGGCGTCCTTGATGTGCAGGTCGATCTTGGGTCCGTAGAAGGCGCCGTCCCCCTCGTTGATGCGGTAGTCCTTGCCGTAGGCATCCAGGGCCGCACGAAGGCCGTTAGTGGCTTGTTCCCACTGCTGGTCGGTGCCGATCGATTTTTCCGGCCGGGTGGACAACTCCAGGTGGAAGCCCAGACCGAACTTGGTGTATATCCGTTCCTCCAGCCGCAGCAGATCCAGAATCTCAGCCTGGATCTGCTGCGGCGTCATGAAAAGATGAGCATCGTCCTGATGGAAGGCCCGCACCCGGAACAGGCCGTTGAGCACACCGGACAACTCGTGACGGTGCACCAGGCCGATCTCGGCAGCCCGGATGGGCAGTTCCCGGTAGGAGTGCGGCCGTGTGCTGTATAGCAACATGCCGCCGGGGCAGTTCATGGGTTTGATGGCATAGGCCTGCTGGTCCACCTCGGTGGTGTACATGTTTTCCCGATAGTTCTCCCAGTGGCCGCTTTTCTCCCACAAGGCGCGCTGGAGTATAATGGGCGTTTTGGTTTCCACGTATCCGGCTTCCCGGTGGGCATCCCGCCAGAAATCCAGCAGAGCGTTCCACACGTCCATGCCTTTGGGATGGAAAAAAGGCATGCCCGGTGCATCGTCATGGAAGCTGAACAGATCCATGGCCGCGCCGATCTTGCGGTGGTTGCGCTTTTTGGCCTCTTCGAGAAAGTTGAGGTAAGCCTTGAGCTGCTTCTTATCGAAAAAGGCGGTTCCGTAGATTCGCTGAAGCTGGGCCTTGGATTGGTCCGCCCGCCAATAGGCACCGGAGACCCGCATCAGTTTGACTGCCCGCACAAATCCGGTATGCGGCACATGCGGCCCCCGGCACAGGTCGGTAAACTCACCTTGTTTGTAAAGAGAGATCGTGCCGTCGGCCAGATCGGAAATCATCTCGACCTTGTAAGGTTCGTCCTTGTAGAAGTCCAGGGCATCGGCTTTGGACACTTCGTGCCGTTCGACGGGAATCTTGGCCTTGATGATACGGTTCATTTCCGCTTCGATCTTGGGAAAGGCTTCCTCGGAGAGCGGCTCCATGTCGATGTCGTAATAAAAACCGTCCTCCACCACCGGCCCGATGGTGAGTTTGGCATGGGGGTAAAGGTTCAGCACGGCCTGGGCCATGACGTGGGCGGCACTGTGGCGCATGATTTCCAGTGCTTCGGGGTCCCGGGTGGTAATCAGCCGGACAGCGGCATCCTTTTCGATGGTTCGGTTCAGGTCAATCAGGCGGCCTTCTATTTCCATGGCCACGCAATCCCGGGCCAAACCCTCGGAGATGCTCTTGGCCACAGCCAGTCCCGTGGGATAATCGTCAAAGGGTTTTCGACTTCCATCGGGAAGTGTGATATGGATCATCTTTTAATTGCCTTCCGTTAAAAAGGTTGTGCATGGCGTCACTAACGGACACCCAACAATTTATTGATAAAAAAACAACTTATGAAAAGTAGGGAAAAACCCACTCCGGGTCAAGAGAAAAATATAACCACCGTCGCCGATCCGTCATACCGCTTCATCCGGACACCTGCCGAACTGGAACGGTTTGTCGGCCGCATCAGCCGTGAGAAAATCCTGGCCGTGGATCTCGAGGCGGACTCCATGTTTCACTACCAGGAAAAAGTCTGTCTGCTGCAGATGGCCGGCAACGGTGAAAATGTGGTTATCGATCCCCTTGAAGTCAACGATCTTTCACCCTTGGCCCCTGTATTCAAGGACAACGATGTCTGCAAGGTGTTTCACGGATCAGATTATGACGTTCGCTCCCTCTATCGTGATTTTTCGATCGAGATCAACAACCTGTTCGATACGCAGTTGGCCAGCATGTTCATGGGCGAACGCGAAACCAGCCTCGGCGCGGTGGTGTGCAACCGTTTCGGTATTCAGCTGGACAAACGCTACCAGAAGAAGGACTGGTCTCAACGTCCCCTGCCGGAAGGGATGATCGAATACGCCGCCTCCGACGTCTATCACCTGATTCCCCTCGCCCGGATGCTCATGGATGAGTTGCAGGAAAAGGGGCGGCTGGACTGGGTCAAGGAGGAGTGCGATTACCTGTCCGAGGTCAGGCCCATGGAAAACGGCAGCGACCCGTTGTTTCTTCGGTTCCGCGGAGCCGGCCGCCTGCCGCGGCGAAACCTGGCGGCACTGGAGGGATTGCTGCAATATCGCCGCGATCTGGCCGCAAAAAAAGACCGTCCCTTGTTCAAGGTCTTTTCCAACACCGCGTTGCTGAAAATCGCAACCGAAATGGCTGATTCCCCTCAAGCCATGGAGGCGGCCCGCTGCTTGAGCGCCAAACAGATCCGCATTTACGGCAAACCCCTGTCCGCCATCGTAAAAAAGGCCAACGCCATTGCAGAAAAGGACTTGCCCGTCTATCCGCGAAAACGACGGACATCGGTGTCACCCAAGGTACCCGAACGGATCAAGGCCATCAAGGACTGGCGCGACCGGTTGGCCGAGGATTTGGAACTGGATCCCGCCCTGCTGTTCAATAAGGCCCTGATGACCGCTATCGCCGTTAGCAAACCTGGGGACCTTCAACGGCTGAGAAACGTCGAGGGAATCCGTAACTGGCAGGTAAATGCATTCGGTGAAGAGGTCCTGACCGTTCTATCCGCCCTGCCCTGACCCCACGCCGTAGACACCGCTTTCACCAATGGTGGGGCGCCTACAGACGATCTCAGAGCAAATTGAGCCTTCCCCGTCGCAAGCAGCGGGGCATGTCCTCGCTGTTGCGGTTCCCCCGTACCCGAAGGTTGAACGATTGTTTCGATATGAGACGATTCATGGATTCGACGACAGCATCCGGCATACCGGTGATGACCGCCCGTCGTAGCGGATCAGCGCCCCGTCGCTGGACCGCCCCATGGCACAGTTGACCACGGTCGTTCTTCCAACAGTCGCCACACCGGCCTGTTCGTGAATGTGACCGCATACGACCAATGCCGGTGAACGGCTGTCCACCAGTCGTCTGACGGCCCGACTGCCGGCATGAAACATGCCCAGGACCCTGTCCCTGACACCGTATGGCGGTGGATGGACCGCCAGCACGCTGTGGGCCTGCAACATTGCGGATACCCGGGTCACGGCGTCGGCCTCTCTGAAGCCCAATCGGGAATGGAAGGGCAGCGGCAGGGTACCGCCGATACCGATCACCTCCACCTCTCCCCAACGTTCGGCTGTCAGATGAACGGATCGAAGCCGGGGAAACGATGGCAGCAGGGTTTCCAGGTTTCGACAGTCACTGTTACCCCTTACGATCAGCACCGGCAAACCCAACCGATTCAATCCGTCGAGCATGGCCTCCGGCTGCCGGCGTCTGGAAATGTCCCCGGCCAGAACCAGCATGTCCGGCCGATGGGCGGCAACCTGCCTGGCGAGACGGTGAATCCGCCGGGAATGGCCGTGAATATCTGCTGCAGCGTAAATCAGCATGGCTCGTTTCACCTTTGATTGACAATCAAGGATCCCGTCACAAGCAAAAGGCAGACGGATCAATCTATAATAAATGCCTTGACAGGTAAACGGGTTTGATGAAATCAGAATGAATCGTCGGCACGCCCTTCACTGGCACCCGGAAAGCAATTCCATGTCCCTGAGACGATTTTATATGCCACCGGAATCGGTCCGGCATCCACAACCGGAAATCAGCGGATCGGATGCGATCCACATCTGCCGGGTCCTTCGACTGTCTGCCGGTGATGACGTGGAGCTCTTCGACGGCATCGGAAGCGGCTATCGTGCCCGGATCGTCTCGGCCAGCCCCAAACGGGTTCTGTTTCGCATCGAAGCGGCATATCCGCTGACGTCTGAATCATCCGTTCAGATCACACTGGCCCAGGGAATTCTCAAAGACCGCAAGATGGACGACCTGATCCGCCAGTTGACAGAACTGGGCCTCGATAACTGGATGCCATTCTATGCCGCGCGCTCGGTACCGGTGCCGGGCGACAAAGGCATGGGGAAACGGCTGAACCGCTGGGAAAAGATTGCCATAGAGGCGGTCAAGCAGTGCCGGCGTGGTCGCGTGCCCCGCATCATGCCGGCAGACGATTTCGACGCCATGCTGGCGGCGTCGGCCGAGTCCGATCTCAAGATCATTTTCTGGGAAGGGGCGCCGCAGGCGTTCGACATTGGCGACACCGCCCCGCCAAAACCGAAAAGAATAACGCTTGCCCTGGGTCCGGAGGGCGGCTTCGACCCGGGCGAAGTCCAGCTGGCGCATGAGCATGGTTTTCTCACCGCCGGCCTGGGCCCGCGTATTTTAAGGGCCGAAACCGCCACACTGGCCGCCTGCACGCTCGTGCAGTACCGCTTCGGCGACATGGGACCTGTAACTTGAGCCATTTAAGGAGAAGAGATGAACAGCAACGCCTGGCAGATTCATAATCCTGGCGGGACATCTCGCGTCATCGTCACCAAAATGCTTCCCGGCAGCCGATGGCTTGATATTCTCACCTCTGCGGACTGCCGTGTCGAGGTCTGCCAAAGCAAAACGGTTCTGGATACGGCAACCATCAAGGCCGCCATCGGCGGCCGATGTGACGGCGCCATCGGCCAACTTACCGAGGCGTGGGGAGAGACGCTTTTCGATGCGCTCAAGGCCGCCGGGGGCACGGCATACAGCAATTATGCCGTGGGCTTCAACAACGTGGACCTGGAAGCGGCCGATCGGGCGGGCATTCCGGTGGGCAACACGCCGGGCGTCTTGACCGAAACCACAGCTGAGATGGCTGTTGCGCTGACCTTCGCGGCGGCACGCCGTGTCGGTGAAGCGGAACGCTTTCTGCGCGCCGGCCGCTACACCGGCTGGCTGCCCGATCTCTTCCTGGGAACCCTGCTGAGCGGCAAAACCCTGGGCATCATCGGCGCCGGCAGAATCGGCGAAGCCGTCGCCCGCATGATGGTCCAGGGCCACGGCATGCAGGTGATCTATCATGACCTTGCCGCCAACACGGACCTGGAAGCATTTGTCGCCGACTACAATCGCTTTAGGGCCACCCGGCACATGCCGCCGGTGGCCTGCCACCGCGCCGATTCCGTGGAGGCGCTGCTGGAGACAGCCGACTGCGTCAGCATCCACACGGTATTGGACGACACCACCCACCACCTCATCGATGCCCGGCGCCTGGCCTTGATGAAACCGGATGCCATTCTGATCAATACCAGCCGCGGCCCGGTGGTCGACGAAGCCGCCCTGGTGGACCACTGCCGGCGCCATCCGGATTTTCGTGCCGGCCTGGACGTCTTCGAGCATGAACCCGCCATGGCTCCCGGCCTGGCCGAACTGGACAATGTGGTTATCGTACCCCACATCGCCTCGGCCACGCGATGGACCCGGGAAGGCATGGCCACCTTGGCGGCCTGCAATGTGGCCGGCATCCTCAACGGATATCCGCTCTGGCAGCAGCCGGACATCCTCCCCTTTCTCGAAAAGGATCCGCCTCATGCCATTCCGAGCGTCGTCAATGCCGAGGCATTGGGATGGTCTGGGAAAAGAAGTTGATGGTTAAGTTTCAGTAACGTTTCCGATGATCCGCGTCAGCTGATAGCCATTGAAAAATGGTCTGTTACCCGGCAACCAGAAAACCATGGAAAAGATTGAGCAAACCACCTACGATGGTTATATCAAGGCCCTGACGGATATCAGCCGGGCCATCACGTCGGATCTTTTCCTGGAGGATCTGCTCAAGCTGATCGTCATGGTCACCGCCAAGGTCACCGGGGTTGAAATTTGTTCTCTCTGGCTGATTGACGAAAATGAAAAACCACCCAAAATACGGCTGAAAGCCACCCAATCCATCGATCCGGAATACATCAAGGACCGCTCCCTGAACCTCAATGAGGGGGTCGTCGGGGTTGTGGTCACCACCAAACGCCCCATCACAATCAAAAACGTGCTTCGCAGCAAACGATTCAAAGAAAAGGAGATGGCCCGTAAGCTCAAGTTGATCTCAATGGTCGGTGTTCCGCTCCAGTTGAAAAATGAGAAAATAATCGGCGTGCTTAACTGCTTTACCGCAATCCCGCATACATTTTCCCGCACCGAGATAAACCTGCTGACGGCGGTGGCCAACCAGGCGGCAGTAGCCATCATGAACACGGAGTTGATGCTCAAAGCCAAGATCATCCAGGAGGAATTGGAAACGCGCAAGCTCATCGAACGGGCAAAGGAGATCCTGACTCGCCGGCGCAGCCTTGATGTCGACAGCGCCTTTCGGTGGATCCAGAAGCGAAGCATGGATAGCCGCAAATCGATGCGCGAGGTCGCCGAAGCAATACTGCTTTCAGAGGATTTGGGATACTACTCGAGTATTCCTCACGCGCTGAAAAAAGAAAACAAGTAAGTTATACTTAACTTCATTCTTGACATTAATCATTTCCGCTGATATTGACCAGTCAACAATGATCAGCGTTGCACACAACGGTGTGTGTAACGGCTATACAACCGACAAAGGCGTCCGTTGTCCTGTGCCAGGGGAAAGGATGCCTATTTTGTTCGTTTTGCATGGCGACGTTTCCTCGGTGAGGTAGCGTCGCCTTTTTTATTGGCTTCTCAAAAAAACACGAATGGATAGGATTCGGATAGATGAAATTGCGGTTGAACTCTTAACGGTTGAGGAATGGAAAAATGAATCTTCAGAGACCCAATGCAAACGAGGCACTTGAAACAAAAAATCGTTCCCGTAATGTCGCCCCCCAGTCGGGGTTGTGCAGCCGTTGCATCGACGGCTGCAAGGGAAACTGTGATCTGTTCCGCGCCACATTCAGGGGCCGGGAACTGCTGTACCCCCAGCCGTTCGGCAGTATCACCGCCGGTGCCGACAAGGACTATCCCGTTGACTACTCCCATCTGAACATCAATGGCTATGCCCTGGGCGCACTTGGAATTGAGCCGAATCCGGATACGGCGACCTTCCCCAATGTGGATACCGAAACCGCCTTCGGCGTCGACAGCAAGGTAAAAATGAAGGTGCCGATTTTCACGGGAGCCCTCGGAAGCACGGATATTGCCCGAAAGAACTGGGAACATTTTGCCATTGGGGCGGCCATTAGCGGCATTACCCTGGTGTGCGGGGAAAACGTCTGCGGTATCGATCCGGAACTCGAATTCAACGGCAACGGGAAAGTAGCCAAATCGCCGGAAATGGACCGCCGGGTCAGAGAGTACCGTCGGTATCATGAAGGTTACGGAGACATATTGGTCCAGATGAACGTGGAAGACACCCGCAACGGCGTGGCGGAGTATGTCATCGAAAAGCTCGGGGTCGAAACCATTGAATTGAAATGGGGCCAGGGAGCCAAGTGCATCGGCGGTGAAATCAAGGTCAACTCCCTGGAGAGAGCCATCGAACTTAAAAAACGCGGCTATATTGTCACCCCGGATCCGGAAAGCCCGGCTTTCCAGGCAGCATTCAAGGCCGGTCCATTGAAACAGTTCGAACGTCACTCCCGGTTGGGGTTCATTGACCAGGAAGGGTTCATGAATGAAGTGGAACGCCTTCGCAAAATGGGTGCCAAACGGGTCACCTTGAAGACCGGGGCCTATCCCATGCGGGAATTGGCCATGGCCATTCGCTGGTCCAGTGATGCCAAAATCGATCTCCTCACCATAGACGGCGCACCGGGTGGGACAGGCATGAGCCCATGGAGAATGATGTGCGAATGGGGTGTTCCGTCCATCTACCTGCATTCCATGGCTTACGAGTTGTGCGATCGCCTGGCCAAGCGGGGAAAACCGGTACCGGACATTGCCTTTGCGGGCGGCTTTTCCTCAGAGGACCATGTGTTCAAAGCGCTGGCCCTCGGCGCCCCCCACTGCAAAGCCGTCTGCATGGGTCGTGCCCTGATGATACCCGGGATGGTCGGCAAAAACACCGAGCGCTGGTTAAGGGGCGAACAGGGCGGACTACCGTCAACGGTATCCGCGTTCGGGTCGACCAAGGAAGAGATCTTTATGAATTATGAAGTGCTCAAGGAAAAATACGGTTCCGAGGCGACCAAACTTCCTCTCGGGGCGGTGGGCATCTTCAGTGCGGTGGACAAGATCAAGGTCGGCCTCCAGCAAATCATGGCCGGCGCCAGAAACTGGAAGGTGGAATATATTTCCAGAAAAAACATCTTTTCGCTGACCGAAGAGTGCGCCAAGGTGACGGGAATCCCCTACGTCATGGAAGCTTACCGGGAGGAGGCCCTCCAGATCATCGACGCTTGATGGAATTGGCTCACAGATAGCGTGAATGCCCACACGGGGCGGTATATTACCGCCCCGTTTTTAATTAATCAGCCATACTCATATTTTGCATATTTTTTTAGTATAAGTTATACAGACGACCTATATCCTTTTCCTATTTTGGTGGACGATTAACCGCATCTGGTCAATCGAAACGTTTACGAGGCCGCATGATTGTATCTGAAACCCCGATCCCCCAGGAATTCTACTCACATTTCAAGCTGTTCCATGAAATGATGGCCATAAAGGTGAAGGAGATCCTTTTGGTGTCGAGCCCATACGACGCCTTCATCATGGAGGAAGATGGCAGTCTCGCATCTCGTATAATAAATGAATACAGTGGATTGAACTTAAGCCACCCGCCGCGGGTCACCCAAACCGCCTCGGCATTGGAAGCCCTTTCGATTCTTGGGCGAAAAGAGTTTGACCTAGTCATTACCACACCCCATCTGGAGGAGATGGATGCCTTTTCCCTGTCCAGAAAGATCAAGCATGCCCACCCAACCTTGCCCGTCATTCTGCTGAGTCATACACCCCGAGGTGTTTTCCCACTGCCTGAAAACAGGGATTGCAGCGGCATCGACAAGGTCTTCATCTGGTCAGGCAATTCGGATCTGCTCCTGGCGCTGGTTAAAAATACCGAAGATCATCTGAATGTGGCCGACGACACATTGAATGCCAAGGTCCGAGTATTGATTCTGGTGGAAGACTCACCGGTCTACTACTCATCATTCCTGCCCCTGATATACAAAGAAGTTGTAAAACAGACCCAGGCAGTTCTCGGTGTCGGCCTGAATGAAGAGCATCGGTTGCTGAGGATGCGTTCCAGGCCTAAAATACTATTGGCCAACACCTACGAGGATGCATTAACTCTCTATGACATGTACCGGTCCTATCTGCTTGGGATCATCTCCGACACCCGAATCCCAAAAGATGGCACATTGACTGAAAACGCCGGTTTCCTGCTGCTTTCCCAGATTAAAAAGGACATCCCTGATCTGCCGATGGTGCTGCTCAGTTCCGAACCGGGAAACCGCGACCTCGCCATGCGCATACCAGCGATGTTCCTCGACAAGAACGCTCCCGACCTGCTGTCCGAACTACACGATTTTTTTATGAACGATTTGGGATTCGGCGATTTCATCTTCCGTATGCCCGACCAAACGGAAATCGCCAGGGCCGCAGATCTTCGATCGCTCCAGGCGCAGCTGCCCCAAATACCCGATGAATCCTTGTGGTACCATGCCCGGCGAAACCATTTTTCCAGTTGGATCATGGGCCGGTCTGAAATTGCCCTTGCGTCTAAATTCAGAGAGGTCAAGGCCAGTGATTTCAATGATACCGAATCCTTGCGCGGCTACATCATCTCCAGCATCAATGACATGCGCAAATGGCAGCAAAAGGGTGTCGTCGCCAAGTTCAACAAAAACTCCTTCGACGCGGAAATAATGGATTTCGTTAAAATCGGCCATGGCTCATTGGGCGGCAAAGCGCGCGGCCTGGCTTTTATGGCCGCACTGTTGCACCAGAACATGGGAATTTATGAAAAGTATCCCGACGTCACCATCAGGATTCCCAAGACACTGGTTATCAGCACGGACAGTTTCGAGGCGTTCATTCAGATAAACAACCTGAAAGGGTTGGCCAACCAGTCGATCCCTGATGAAAAGATAAAGGAACGTTTTCTCAGCGCAGAATTGCCGGATTGGCTGGTCAGCGACCTGAAAGTCTACCTGTCACAGGTCAACACCCCCCTTTCCATACGTTCGTCCAGCCTGCTGGAGGATGCCCAATTCCAGCCCTATGCCGGGTTGTATAAGACATATATGATCCCCAACAATCATTCTTCGTTCAGCAGGCGTCTCGATCACCTCTTAACGGCCGTAAAACTAGTCTACGCCTCTACGTATTACGAGGGTCCCCGGTCCTTCGCCAGATCGACGTCCAACAACCCCCAGGAAGAAGTAATGGCGGTGATCATCCAGGAGCTTGCCGGCGACACCTACGGCGATTTTTTCTACCCGGCTGTTTCCGGGGTGGCCCAATCCCACAATTTCTATCCGATTGCGCCGATGTTGCCTGAAGAAGGCATTGTCCATATTGCCTTGGGACTTGGAAAAACGGTGGTCGAAGGGGAAAAAACCCTGCGGTTTTCCCCCAAGTATCCGACCGTTCTCCCCCAGTTCTCGATGGTCGATGATATCCTGAAAAATTCCCAGCGCCATTTTTATGCCTTGCAGATCAGCAACTATCCGGAAACGCTGAACTTCGAACGACACGGCAATTTGAATAAACGGGATCTGAATGATGCCCAGAAGGAATATCCCGTCATTTCGTTGGCCAGTACCTATGTCCCCGATGAACATCGCATCCGAGATACCAGTACCGTAAACGGTACCAAGGTGCTGACATTCGCCCAGATCCTCAAATATGGATCTTTCCCGCTGCCCGAATTGCTCATGGACATGCAAGACCTGGGGAAAAAAGGGATGGGGTGCCCGGTTGAAATTGAGTTTTCGGTTAACCTGGGTTCACCTGCCAGAAAAAAGACCGTTTTCAACTTTCTCCAGATCAGACCCATGGTGGCTGGCAATGACTGTTTCGACGTTCAGATCGATTCCGAGGATATCCGCAAAGCCTTCTGCTGTTCCCGGCAGACTTTAGGGAATGGGAAAAATGAGGAGATTGCAGACATCATCTATGTAAAACAGGATGCTTTCAAGGCAGAGGCGACTGTTCAGATGGCAGACGAAATCGGCCGGATGAACGCTGATCTGATCAAATCAAATCGCCGATACCTGCTCGCAGGCCCCGGACGATGGGGGTCATCCGACCGCTGGCTGGGCATCCCGGTTCAATGGCAGCACATCTCAGGGGCAGGGGCGATCATTGAACTGAGAAATGACAAGTTGAAGGCCGACCCATCTCAGGGCTCTCATTTTTTTCAGAATATTACATCACAGGGTGTTTTTTACATCACGGTCACTGAAGGCTCGGAGGATTTTTGGGATTGGCAATGGCTCAATGGGCTTCCGGTAATTCGGGAAATGACCTTTATACGGCATGTCCGTCTGGATTACCCCATGACCATTAAAATTGACGGGAAAGCGTCCCGATGCGTCATGATCAAACCCGATTGAACCGCCATGATCAGCGGGAACCATCGCTGCAGGACTGCATGCGTTTCTCCGGTTCATGTTTCCCCAGGCAACATATCTTTCTCAAACTCGTGAGCGTTTCCATTCACCAACATTTGAAAAGGAGGTGTTTATGTCCGACATCCTGAAAACGATCGAAGCCAGAGATCCTGCTGAAAATGAATTCCAGCAAGCGGTACACGAGGTTATTGAATCGGTCAAGCCGGTTTTGGATCGAAATCCTGAGTATCGGCACAACGCTGTTCTTGAAAGAATCACGGAACCCGAACGCGTGATCATGTTCAGGGTACCCTGGATGGATGATCAGGGGATGGTGCATGTCAACCGTGGATTCAGAATCGAAATGAACAGCGCCATCGGTCCCTATAAGGGAGGGCTCCGCTTCCACCCCTCCGTCAATTTGAGTATTCTCAAGTTTCTGGCTTTCGAACAGGTATTCAAGAATGCCCTGACCACCCTTCCC
>NZ_JBUOIV010000016.1:0-92413 GCF_055467485.1 Desulfosarcina sp.
AGTCGGAAGTCGGAAGTCGGAAGTCGGAAGTCGGAAGTCGGAAGTCGGAAGTCGGAAGTCGGAAGTCGGAAGTCGGAGGGCACAGGGCGCTAGCGTCTGTCGTTGTGGCATACTTTTAAAATGACCGATCTTCCCTGCGCATTCCGGGATCCGGATTGTACCTGAACTATTCTTTGGAGGACCTGTGGACAAGTCGATGCCCGATGCCGTGACCCTGGTGGAGGTGGGGCCGCGCGATGGCTTCCAGTTCGAAAAGAGCGTGGTGCCCACCGACCGAAAACTGTCCGTGATCGCCCGGTTGGTTGCCGCCGGGCTGAAACAGATCCAGGTGGCCTCTTTCGTTCATCCGCGAAAGGTGCCCCAGATGGCCGATGCCGATTCATTGATCAGGCAGCTTCCCCTTAAGGACGGCGTGGTCTACACGGCATTGGTGCTCAACCGGCGGGGGCTGGACCGGGCCGTGGCCTCGGGTATCGCGGCCGTGGAAATCTCCCTTTCCGCCAGCGACGCCCACAGCCGCAAAAATGCCGGCATGGCCCATGTCGACGCACTGGACCAGGGGCTGCGCATGATCGATCAGGCGATATCCGCCGGCCTTCACGTGCGGGCCAGTGTCCAGTGCGCCTTTGGCTGCGTGGATGAAGGGCGGATCCCCGCTGCCCGCATTGCCGGCATTGTCCGCCGGTTCGTCGATCACGGGGTTCATGTGCTGGCCCTGGCAGACACCACCGGTATGGGATCGCCGCCGTTGGTCGAAGCGGTCCTGGATGCGGTGCTTCCCCTGGCCGGCCGGTCGCCCCTGGCGCTGCACCTTCACGACACCCGCGGCCTGGGGCTGGTTAACCTGATGGCCGCCTTGACATACGGCGTTTCGATTTTCGACACCGCCCTGGGCGGAATGGGCGGATGCCCATTTGTTGCTGGCGCAGCCGGCAATATCGGCACCGAGGACACCGCCCACCTGCTGGAACGGTTAGGGGTTCACACCGGTGTCGACTACCGCCGGGTGGGTGCCGTCTCGCGCGAGATGGAGGCGTTTTTCCAAAAATTCTTTCCCGGCCGGATGCATCGAATGACCGCCTTTCCCCCCCCGCCCGAATCGATTTAAAACGGATTGCCCCGCCTCTCCTTTTTTTTCAGAATCCCTTTAGTTTGAAATCGGCCTGCCGATATCTGGAACATATCGGGCAGATGACTTTAGCGGGCACAGCCAAACAGCGGCCGGGTTCCGGATTCAGATACATTCATGGAAGATCGATCGACGATGACGCCAATGACAGACGCACCCAAAGAGACCTTATTGTTTGTGGACGACGAGGAAAGCATTCTGGAGGTGGCTTCGGAATATTTCATGGCAAAGGGGTACCATATCCTGACCGCTGAAAATGGCCGCCTTGCCGTCGACATCATCGAAAATGAAAAGATCGACTGCTGCTTCACGGACATCAACATGCCCGAAATGGACGGGCTGGAACTGGCCGAGTACATTCGCAAGGTGGACAACACCATTCCGGTGATCATCATGACCGGTTATCCGTCCCTGGACAACACCATCCGAACCCTGAAAAACGGTGTGGTCGACTTTCTGATCAAGCCGGTGAACCTGAATCAGCTGGAAATCTGTGTCAAACGGGTGCTGCGGGAGCGCCAGCTGTTTATCAAAAACATCTTTCTGACCCAGGAGGTGGAGGGCAAACACCGGATCGAGACGCTCAATCGGGAGCTGACCTACAAAGTCGAGGAACTCAACACCCTCAACCGGATCATGACCGATTTTGCCACCATCGATTCCAGCTTCGATCTGTTCAAGCGGGTGGTCGACCTGTCCACCGAACTGACCCATGCTGACGAAGCCTGTTTTTACGTGATCAACGAGGCGATTCAGCGACCGGTGCAAGTGGCCCGGTCCGTTGCCGGCGGAAACGGCGGGCCGCCGAAGCAGTCAGGCCGTCCACCCGTTTCAGGTGAAGCCGGTCAGGGTGCCTGCAGTCTGGATATCAGCCAATTGGTCCTGGACAATTGCGAAGAGGACAAGCCCCTGCTGATCCATGAAAACAGCAACATCAAAGGGATTCCCGAAGCCATCCGGTCCCTGATGCTGGTTCCGCTGAACATCCGTAAAAAGGTTTTCGGCATGCTGGCCGTGTCGTCGCTGAACGGGGATGTCCGGTTTTCGGAAAAAGACCTGTATTACATGTCATTCATGACCAACAAGGCGGCTTATGCCATCGAAAACGTCGCCCTTTACGAAAACATCTACGAGAACCTGCTGGCCACCTTGTATGCCTTCGTCGGGGCCATCGAAGCGCGTGACCCCTACACCGAGCAGCATTCCAACCGGGTCACCCGAATTGCCATCGCCCTGTGCCGGGCCCTGGGCGGCAGCCAGGAGGAGCAGGACATCCTGAACGTCGCCGGCCAGCTTCACGACATCGGGAAAATCGGTATCCGGGACGACATTCTGCTCAAGCCGGGCCGCCTGACCGACGAAGAGTTCCGCGCCATCAAGGAACACCCGGTCATCGGCGCCAATATCGTCGAGCGCTTGGGATTGTGGGACAGGGAAAAGACCATCATCAAATGTCACCACGAGCGGTTTGACGGCAAAGGCTACCCCGACGGCCTGGCCGGCGAACAGATTCCCATGCTGGCCCGGATCCTCTCCGTTGCCGACGTTTATGATGCCATCGCCTCCGATCGTGCCTATCGCAAGCGGATGGAAGAGGCCAAGATTCTCGAGATCATGTACGGCGGCTCCGGCACCCAGTTCGATGAACGCGTCATCGATGCCTTCCGGTCGCTCTACGACCAGGGCGTTCTGAAGGCGATCAACGACGCCACGCCTTGATGCCGTGCGCCGGTCCCCACGCAAAAATAGTGCCCGCAGCGGGTCATCACCGGCGGCCGCCCCTTTCCCCAGACCGGCCGACAACCTGATTTCGACCGTTTAACCGGGCATTGCATTCCCTTTTCTCCCTCTTTATCATTTGATCCGAATGGTGTAAAAGGCTGAGCATCACGAAACAGACCCATGAACGCCGGATTGCGGCGGTCGTGTAAAACGCTAAAGGTGCCTTATGCCGGCCTGGTCGGAGCCACAGGATCTGAAGACATGGATGGCGCGGGGGCTGAGCCTCCGGGGAACCGTCCTGTTCCTTTCCGTGCTGGCGATTCTGATTTCCGAAGTGCGCTTCAGCTGGGTGGAGATTCTGGTGGGACGCTATCTGGCGGTTACCAACAGCCACCGGCCGGAATCGGGCAACGTTTGGGAGCAGGGCCGCCTGAAACAGGTCGCCACCCAGACCCTGGAGCAGATGGTGACCCAACAGCTCACCGCCCAGCGTGAAGCCCGCGAGGCCAGCTCGCTGGCCCAGCTCATCGATGGCCTTTCCCCCTCCCAGGGGGCCATGATATCCGCCGAGCAGTTTAAAAGCCTTTACACACAGATCCCCGAAGCCGCCGCCCGGAACCTGTTTTCACCCATCCTCATGCTGCGCATCAGCGCCGAAAAGAGCTGGGACCGGGTGTATATGGAACGGGAAAACGGCCAGGTGGGCATCTACCTGCTGGATCGCGGAAACAATGTGCTCAGCTACAAGACACTGACCGACCAGCAGCTCAAATCCGCCGGCACCGAACCGCACATCCTGACCGGAACCCTGGACGAGCATGCGGAGTTTGTCGGCCGCATCTATCCGGCGGATCGGTTTTTCATGGCCCTGGACACCCTTTCCCCGGAGACCCAGCGGGGAGTGCTTTCCCAGCCGGGGACCCTGCTGTCCGCCCAGGGGACGCCCCTGCGTGTGGGGGTCAGCGATGAAGTCGAGGCCGATTTGATTCGTATCGGCATCGAGATGGATACCCCCCAGGGGCGGCAGGTCTTGCTGGCCATGGGGCAGGAGTGGGCCGTCTGGCAGGTTCGCATGCTGCTGGAGCCCCGGCTTTCCAAACCGCCGTCCAGCAAGGCGCGCTGGCCGCTCGGCCGGGAGGATCCATGACCGTCCCGCTGCGTTTTTTCCGGGCCCTGACCGCCTTTATCTACCTGGCGGCGGCGGCCGCGGCACTGGCCGGAATGGGGCTGTTCTGCCTGTTCCTGGTGGCGGTCGGGGACCTGCCCCGGGTTCCCGAACCCATCGGTCGCATCAACGACACACCGGCCACTGAAATTTTCAGTTCCGACGGCCAGCGCATTCTGACCATCGGGGGACGGGAAACGGTTGCCCTGGATGATGTCTCCTACCCGTTCATCCAGGCCATTCTCGCCACCGAGGACCACCGGTTCTGGGAACATCGGGGCGTCAACAAGATACGAACCGTCAAGGCCCTGTGGATCACCTTGTTCGAACCGGGAAAAATTCAGGGGGCATCCACCATCACCCAGCAGCTGGCCAAGAACCTGTTTTTCAGTTTCGAGCGCACCTGGCTGCGCAAGTTTCGGGAATTGCTGGTGGCCCTCCAGATCGAAGCCCAGTTTTCCAAACAGGAGATCCTGGAGGCGTACATCAACCAGATCCCCTTTGGTGTCGGTGCCTACGGCATCGGCGAGGCGGCGCGTACCTTCTTTGGCAAATCGGCCGGTGAACTGAACCTGGCCGAAGCGTCCCTGTTGGCCGGGTTGCCCAAATCTCCAACCCGGTACAATCCCTTTCGTTACCCCGAGCGGGCGCGGGCCCGGCAGCAAGTGGTGTTGAATCGAATGGTCACCGCCGGGATGATCAGCCGCGAAGAGGCCGTTGAGGCCGAAGCCGTGTCGATCGACCTGCGCACCCAGGGCCGGTCGCTGCGGGTGGACAGCTATTTCCTTGACGCGGTGATGAAATCGCTGGAGGAGACCTACACCCCTGAAGTCGTCTACCACGGCGGTCTGCGGGTCTACACGACCCTGGACGCCGGCATGCAGCAGCAGGCCGAAGCAGCCCTGCAGCAGGGGATTTTTGAGCTGGAGTCCCAGATGGACCTGACCGGCCGGACCGAAGACACCGTGGTGGAAGACGACAACGGGCTGCAGGGCGCGCTGGTGGCCGTGGATGTCAATACCGGGGCGGTGAAGGCCTTGGTGGGCGGGCGGGATTTCTTTCAAACCCCATATAACCGCGCGTTGCAGGACAACCGGCAGCCGGGCTCCGGCTTCAAACCATTCCTTTACTACGCGGTGCTGGAAAACCTGGACAAGACGCCGGCCGATGTGATGGTCGACCAGCCGGTTTCGATTCCCGTGGCCGGCAAACCGCCATGGAAGCCGCGCAATTTCAAGCGCACCTACGACGGCCCCATGGTGATCAAAAAGGCTTTCACGGAGTCGGTGAACACCGTTGCGGCGCAACTGGTTTCCGACCTCGGCCCCGAAGCGGTGATCCACACCGCCCGGCGCTGCGGTATCAGCAGCCCCTTGAACCCGGTCTATTCCGTGGCGCTGGGCACCTTCGGGGTCAGTCCCCTGGAGATGGCCGCCGCCTATGCCACCTTTGCCTCGGGAGGCGTGCGGCACCCGCCTTACTGGATCCGCCGGGTCGAGGATGTGAGCGGCCGGGTGCTGGAGGAGCACATCATCACCGGTGAACGGGTTTTGAATGAATCGATCAATTTTCAGCTGGTGGACATGATGAGCGGCGTCATCGACTCCGGTACGGGAAATGTGGTCCGGCGAATGGGCTTTGTCCTGCCGGCGGCCGGTAAAACCGGCACCACCAACGATTACAACGACGCTTGGTTCACCGGTTTTACCCCCAACCTGAGCACATCGGTCTGGGTGGGGTTTGACCGGGGCCAGGGCATGCGGGATAAAAACGGAGCAGGCATTACCGGCGGTCGCGGCGCTGCGCCCATCTGGGCCCGGTTCATGAAGCAGGCCACAGATGGGGAGCCACCCAGGGCCTTCATGGCACCGCCGGACATCTATTTCAAGAAAGTGAATCCGGAAACCGGCTCGGTGGCCGGATTCTGGACGCGCGACCCGGTCACCGTGGCCATGAGAAAAGGACATCCATAGGGGATATGGGATATCTGTTCAAACATCTGGCCGTCCGTCTTTGGACGGCCCTGGCCATCGGCAGCCTGGCCGGCCTGGTCGTACTGCCGCCTTTTGCCGGTGCCGTGGGACCCGGATGGATGTTCGTGCCCGGCCTCGGCCTGCTCGGCGCGGCATACTGGTTTACGGGCGTGGCATTTGCCGCCATGGGGCGCCGCCGGTTAGAGCGCCTGCTTGGCGAGGCCATGGTATGGGAACGGGCCGGCATGCCCCGGGAAGTTCGCCAGGCCCTGTCCCGGGCGTCGGCCATTGTGGACAGCTTCTTTTTCTCCCCACTTTCCCGGCGTCAGCCGGCCGGGCGTCTGCTGGCCCAAACGGCCCGGTTCCAGATGGCCCAGGCGGCCCCTGGTCCGTCGTCTGATGCTGTTTTCGGCGCCTATCTGCGCGCTTTTCCCAATGACCGGGACGCCGCTGTCAAATGGCTGGACGGGGTGCTGGCCGGAAGGGCGCTGACCGGTCAATCCCATGACATTGCCGCCAGGATCGGGGCTGCGCATCCACAGGATATGGCCATCCAGCGCATGCTGGCCCAGTTTTACCTCGCCGAACGGCGCAGCGACTTCGCCGCCCTGCAGACTTACGAGTTGCTGATGGATGCCGGAGAACCCCTGCCGGAGGAATTGATCGGCGACATCGCCGATCTTTTCCTGGCCGAGCGGCGCCCGGACAGCCTGGCCCTGAAGGTCTACCTGGACGTTTACCACCGCGGCGAGCGTGATAAACGCCTGCTTCACGGCATCGCCGCCTGCTGCCGGATGGTCCGTCCCAGCCCGCTGACCCTGCCGCTGCTGGAAAGGGCCGATGAGGTGCTGGTGGACATCGACGCATCCCAGCGCAGTAAAATGGCGGCCGCCTTCCTGCCCGAGACGACCGATGCCGGTACGGGGCGACCGGCCGGGGGGCACCGGATCGAGCGGCCGGCCATTGGTCCGATGATGCGCAGCGCATTGACCGGAATCAGCCGGCTGGCCTTCGGGTTGGTTGCCTCTGTTTCAGGCCTATTGCGAAAAATCAGGGAGGGATTGTCGTCCAGGCGGGGTAAATCGGTGTTGAAATGGTCGGCCATGGGGCTGTTCATGATCGGTGTGGGATGGCTGGTGATCAATACCGCCATTCATTTTGCCGACACGTTTAAAACGGTGGAAAAAGCGCCGCTACCGGTGGTTGCCCCGGCCACCGATCCCTTTACCCTTCAGGTGGCGGCGTATCTGAAAGAAAGCGACGCCCGGCGCTATGTGGACCAGCTGAAGGGCCAGGGTCTGGACGCTTACTGGAACCGGGCGTCCGGTTCCAGCAAAACCTGGTTCCAGGTGCGCATTTCCCATTTCAAGACCAAAGCGGAGGCCCGGTCGGTGGGCGAGGACCTGAAAGCGAGGCAGCTCATCGGCGATTATTATGTTGCCAATTACAAACGGCCTGACGTACCATAATCGCGTACAATCGTCGCTCGGCGACATCCCGCCCGTATTCGGTAATTATCCGGCGTATGGTAACTATTCAACCTGACTCGATTTCGCGAAAAGGGAGCTGAACATGAACGCCACCGCAATGACCCGAATTGTCGAACTATGCCTCAGACTGGACAATCACGCCTCCCGCTTATACCTGAGCCTGGCCCGCAATGCCGTGACCCAGGACCTGACAGCCTTCTGGCAGGATATTGCCGCCAAAAACGAGCAGCATCTGCTCTACTGGGACCGGCTGCTCAATTGGGCCGAAAAGGGGATGCTCAACAACCTGTTCGATGACCCGCAAAAAACGCTGGACGAGCTGACGGGGCTGGAGGAGAGAGTATACGACCTGGCCGACAGCTGTGCGCAGGTGCGCCAAAAGAAAAAAGCCTTCACCATGGCCTTCAAACTTGAATTTTACCTGTTGCACCCGGCCTTCGAGACCCTTTCCCAGTATGTGGCCACCTTCAACGGCGATGCCGGATCGGATTTTTCCTACGAGCGTTTTGTGAGCCGGCTTTTCGATGCCCTGCAGCAAAATGAGTTGGGCACACTGGAGTTGGAGCTGGTCGGTGAGGTCATCCACCGCCTGTGGAAAGAGAACCGGCGGATGGCCTTTTTGAGCAACTACGATGAGTTGACCGGTATTTTTAACCGGCGGGGGTTGTTCAATGCGATCACGCACCTGGCCCACCTGGCCCAGCGCAACGAGAACACCGTTGGCGTACTGATGGTCGATATCGACCATTTCAAGGCGATCAACGACAACTTCGGCCACCAGTACGGTGACGAGATGCTGCGCCGGGTGGCCGGAAGCATCCGCGAGGGCATCCGTGCCTCGGACGTCCTCGGGCGATACGGCGGCGAGGAGTTCCTGGTCTTCCTGCCCCGCGTCGAGCCGGTGTCGCTGGGAGAAGTGGGAGAAAAGATCCGGCGGGCCATTGAGACGATGCCCGACACGCGTGCATCCGTCACCGTCAGCATCGGCATTGCCCACGGTCATGTGGGAAGGGAGGTGGACGCCGACGTCAAGGCGCTCATCTACCAGGCCGATGAAAAACTGCTGGCGGCCAAGGCCGCCGGCCGCAACCGCATCGAACTGTGACAGTTGTCAAAAAGAGCTTGTTTCCCCGGGTCAAAGCGTTTAGACTGGCTTCATCTGGATACAGTATGGCCGACCGCCATAACGAACTGGAGGAGTCAAACATGGAAAAACAGGATGTCATCAGGATCGCTGAAGGTCTCAGGCTGATCGAGGAGGGCGTGGAAACCATTCAGGGCGTGATGAAGGAAAAGAATATCAAGTCGCTCAAAGACGTGGCAGCCGAACTGATTCCCTTTTTCAAAAAGGATGACGATTCACTCACCGAGTCCATTATCAGCCACCTGGAATAAAAAGACCACCCGAACGTGTTCCGCCGGCCCGGCATGCCGGGGAGAAAAGGCCGGACCCCATCTTGCGGGATCCGGCCTTTGAATTGACCCAACCACCTTCCGTCTTCAAGCTGACCCGCTATTTAAAATCCATGCGCAACTGCTTCTTGTTGATCTTGCCCACGCTGGTCTTGGCGATGGTCTCGACGATCTGCACGCGGTCCGGCACGCCGTACTTGGGGATGACGCCGTCGTCGGCAAACTGGGCGAAAAAGGCCTTCAGTTCCTCCGGGCTGGTTTCCTGCTCCGCCCCGGGTTTGAGCACCACCAGGGCCATGGGCCGTTCACCCCATTTGGGATCCGGCACACCGATCACCGCTGCTTCGCTCACGGCCGGATGGCGGCTGATCAGGTCTTCCAGGGTCAGCGATGAGATCCATTCACCACCGGTCTTGATCACATCCTTGACCCGATCGGTGATCTGCAGATAGCCTTCCGCGTCGATGAATCCGATGTCGCCGGTGTGCAGCCAGCCGTTGACCCACAACGCCTCGCTCTTTTCCGGATCCTGGCTGTATCCCTGGGTCAGCCAAGGCGAGCGCACCACCACCTCGCCGGCGGTTTTGCCGTCGTGGGGCAGGGGGTTGCCATCGGTGTCCACCACCTCCAGCAGCACGTTGGGCACCGGCAGCCCCGTTCGGCAGCGCATTTCCACCTGTCGCTGGGCGTCCCACGCGAGCATGTGGGGCTTGAGGTTGGACACGGTGAGCAAGGGGCAGGTTTCGCTCATGCCATAGGCGGTGTAAAGGTTGATGCCGTTTTCCAGGCCGGCTTTGCAAAGGCCCTGGGAAAGGGCGCTGCCGCCGATGACCACCTTCCAGCGTGACAGGTCCAGTTTCTTGATCACCGGGCTGGAGACCAGCATATGGATGATCGTGGGCACGCAGTGGGAGAAGGTGACTTTTTGGGAGACGATGAGCTTGAGCAGCATCTCCGGTTCGTATTTTCCCGGGTAGACCTGTTTGGTGCCCAGCATGGTGCACAGGTAGGGAATTCCCCAGGCGTGAACGTGAAACATGGGGGTCATGGGCATGTAGACATCGCCGGAATTGATGCCGGCCTGGGATTCGTAGGCGCACAGCCCGGACATGAGCCCGTAGGTGTGCAGCATGATCTGGCGGTGGCTGAAGTACACGCCCTTGGGAAGGCCCGTGGTGCCGGTGGTGTAGAAGGTGGTGGCCATGGCGTTTTCGTCGAAATCGGGAAATTCGTATTCAGGGGCCGCCTCGGCCAGCAGGTTTTCGTATTCGCCGTCCAGGGCCACCGGGGTCTCCGGGCGGGTCGGTTCGTCGGTGAGCAGAACGATCTTCTTGACGGTTTTCATCTGGTCCTTGACCGCGGCCAGCAACGGCAGAAAGTCGGCGTTGACCAGGATGACGTCGTCCTTGGCATGGTTGATCGTGTAGATCAGCTGTTCCGGCGACAGGCGGATGTTGATGGTGTGCAGTACCGCCCCCATCATGGGTACGGCGAAAAAACACTCCAGATAGCGGTGGCTGTCCCAGTCCATCACCGCCACCGTATCCCCCTGTTTCACGCCAAGTTTTTCCAGGGCGTTGGCCAGGCGCTGCACGCGCCGGTTCAGCTCGACATAGGTATACGTCATCTTGTCCCGGTAGACGATCTCCCGCTCCGGGTAGTAGGTCAGCGGGGTGCGCAGGATGTTTTTGATCAAAAGGGGAAATCCATAGGCAGACGGGGTCTTGGGGATGAGTCTGACAGGCATGATGGTCCTCCTTTAACGGTCGTCAAGCGGGTTTTGATGGATTCGACAGAAAACAGGAACGATTAGATTGTTCGGGTTCGGGGGATAGCCGTTCAATGGCAAGACTGTAGGGGCAACGCGTGCAGGATGTCAAGAAAAAGGAGCCGCGTGGGCAGGGCTGCCCGGGGGGGAGGCCCTTCAGCGGTTATTCGGCCGCAGGCAGGCAGCTGCCGCCGCCGATGGTCAACCTGTCGGCCAACCCGCGGGAAGCCAGCACCGCGTGCACCTGGCCGATCGCCGATTGGGCGTCAGGCACCTCGATGAAGAGGGTTACCACGCCCCGGGCATAGCGGCCGCCCCGCCAGCGGCCGGCACCCGATTCCTTCAGGGCTTTCTCCAGGGTGCGGGACAGATCCTGACGGAACACGGACATGTCGGGATCGTCGGCCGGGGGGTCCGAGGAGAAATCAAAATGAAGGGCCAGGGTTTGCATGATGACGAATCTATCATCCGGTTGTGACAGATGCGGTCACATCCGCCGACACGTTTTTGAGGCGACCCATTCATGCCCGGATCTGGCCAAACCGCTGCCGGATGGTTATGGTTCTTAAAAACCGTGACCGGTCCGCGAACCGATGACCTGCTCCGTTTGCCTGTCATCCGCAGATTTTGCCGACCTATCCAAAGGAGACGACCGCAGCCGATGACATCCACCGTTAAAACCGATTTGAACCACAGCCACAGCTTCGGCCAGGATCACAAGCGGCCGGGGGAAAGCCGCACCATCATTGTCATTGCCGTTACCGCTGCAATGATGGTGGTGGAGATCGCCACCGGAATCCTTTTTGGCTCCATGGCCCTGCTGGCCGACGGCCTGCACATGGCCTCCCACGCGGCGGCCCTTTCGATAAACGCCTTTGCCTACGTCTACGCCCGCCGCCATGCCCACGACGAACGCTTCAGTTTCGGCACCGGAAAAGTGAACGCGCTAGGCGGTTTTTCCGGCGCGGTCCTGCTGGCGGTGTTCGCGGTGATGATGGCGGTGGAGAGTGTCGTCAGGCTGTTCAATCCCGTGGCCATCGCGTTCAACCAGGCCATCCTCGTTGCCGTCATCGGGCTGGTGGTCAACGGTCTGTCCATGTTCGTCCTGGACCACAAAGACGGCGCTCATCACGACCCTGACCACGGACACGACCATCAGGGGCACGGTCATGATCATCATCACCACGACCACAATCTGCGGTCGGCCTACCTGCATGTCCTGGCCGATACGCTCACCTCGTTGTTGGCCATCGTGGCACTGCTGGCGGCAAAATACTTCGGCCTGGTCTGGATGGACCCGCTCATGGGAATCGTGGGCGCCATCATGATCTCGCGCTGGTCCATCGGTCTGCTGATCGGCACCAGCCATGTGCTGCTGGATCGGCAGGCACCGGCCGACATCCAGCAGAAAGTGGTGGACGGCATCCAAGAAAACGGCGATAATCGGGTCGTCGACCTTCACCTGTGGACTGTCGGGCCCGACATCTACGCAGCCATCGTGTCGGTGGTCACGGAAAACCCCAAACCGCCGCAATACTACAAGCAGCTGATCCCTGCGGATTTTAAATTCGTCCATGTAACCGTGGAGGTAAACCGAACGTAAGGGGTTGTCGGAAGCCTTCCGGCAACTATGCGATCAATCATTCATCCAAAGGAGGCAATAATGGCAGCCAAGAAAATTCTCATGCTGGTGGGCGATTTCGTCGAGGACTACGAGGCCATGGTTCCGTTTCAGGCCCTGGGCATGGTGGGCCACACGGTCCACGCGGTCTGCCCCGATAAAAAGGCGGGCGAGACGGTGCGGACTGCCGTTCATGACTTTGAAGGTGACCAGACCTACAGCGAGAAGCCGGGGCACAATTTCGGCATCAACGCCACCTTCGACGAGATCAGGGCCGAGGATTACGACGCCCTGGTGATTCCCGGCGGCCGGGCCCCGGAATATATCCGGCTCAATCCCAGAGTGCTGGAAATCGTGCGCCACTTCTCCCAGGCGGGCAAGCCCATCGCCGCCGTCTGCCACGGCGCCCAGGTGCTTGCCGCCGCCGGTGTGCTCAAGGGGAAAAGCTGTTCGGCCTATCCGGCGGTGGGACCGGATGTCGGGTGTGCCGGCGGCACCTTCGCGGACATCCCCGTGGACCAGGCCCACGTCGACGGCAACCTGGTTACCGCCCCGGCCTGGCCGGCCCATCCCCAATGGCTGGCCAAGTTTTTGGAGGTGCTCGGCACCCGCATCGAGCTGTAAAACGGTTAACATTTCAGAAAGAGATGGACAGGGACGGTGCGCGTCCGCAGATGGTGCATGCGGGTCAAGATCGGGGCCGAAGCGACGGTGCACATGCAGGTGGAGAAGCGCCGCGCCACGACCCCTTGACGAAGGCCGGTCAACGCTTTCTTAACGTGAATGCCGCGCTTGAGCCGTCGGCGGCAAATGGGCGCAAGCGCCACTCTGCATGTTGATCCCGCACCTCGATGAATGTTCTTTTTTCAATGAAATCAGGATTTAAAATGGTATTCGGCCTGCGCTACTCGCGTCAAAACCATTTGCCGTAAATCTTCTGATAGTCACCGTTGATGCGGCTGGTCATGATCTCGATATCGAACAGTTCCTTTAACGCTTCTGCGCCTGTGTTTGGAAAAACGATCCCGTAGCGCTGATCGGCAAACATCCTTCCGACGACCTTTATGGTCGGGTCCAGTTTGGCTGCGTACATCAATGGTGGGGCATCGTAAACGATCGCATCCGCGCGGCCCTCTTTCAGGTTGGCGAGCAGCTCGTCGAACGAACTGGTCAACACGATTCTCACGTTGTGATAGCGCAGGAAATCCTCACTGGTGGTGTCCATGATGACCGCCACTTTTTTGCCGTACAGGTCGGGCAGATCGGCAATCTCGCCGTGCTTGATGCGATCCACGGTCAACGCAGACGAGAGCGTGGCCGTCAGACCGGCAAACCAGATGATGCCGATGAACATCCAGATGGCGGCGATGACCCGCCCGCCGATTTTTTTCGGACGTTTGTCGCCATATCCCACGGTGGACATGGTCACCACGGCCCACCAGTATGCGTCCATTATCCCTCTGGCATAGGCGGCGGGGAACCCCAACGGGTCTTTGTCATCCTTTTCGATCCACCAGACCAGGTGGGCCACGACGGTCAAGCCCACGAAAAACAATACGACGGAAAACCCAATCATCCGGAACACGGCGCTGCCGATGGATGTGATCTGGCTGATGGTTTCATTTCTGACCGCGATCATCAGGCCGGATTCAAAAAAAGGCTGGGAAAAGTCCACCCGTTTTTCGCGCTCGGCGGTGATGGTAATGCCGGCAAATCCCAGGTCGCAAGCCCCTGACTCCACTGCCTCCAGCAGGTCCGGGACGCTGCTGTACATGATGAACTCGGGGTCCAGATTGTTTTTTTCGCAGATGATGGTGGCGACATCGATACAAAAGCCGCTGAAATCCTTGAAAACAAGGGGGGGGAACTCCTTGACGGCGATTTTTATCGGTGCAGGGGTCGTGTCGGCGGCGGCGATGGGGACAAATCCCGCAACGAGGATCAACAGGAGAATGAGCGGCTTTTTCATGATTTCCTCTTCCGGCGTCGGGCTAAAAAGCCGATCAGCAGCGGCACGGCAGCCATGCCGACGCTCAGCAGCATCACCCAGGACAACCGCACCGCCCAGACGATCCATTGGTCATCGCCGAGGCTGCGGGCGTACTGCGGCATGGGCAGGATCACGGCTGCCACCGAAGCCAGGACGAACGCTCTGGCCGCCAATCCGGCCAGGCGCCCGGGTCGGTCTTTGCCGGTGTCGATCATTGGCCGGCGATGCCGTGTTTTTTCATTTTGCGCCACAAGGTGGTGCGATCCATTTTCAGTTCCCGGGCGGCGTTGCCGCGATGGCCGCCGCTTTTCTTTAAAGCCGCCAGTATCCGCAGGTGCTCCCGGTCGTTCGACCCTGCCGGGGTGGCGTCAGGGGTGGCCGCGGCAACGGATGGCTGTTCCTGCCTGACATAGTCCGGCAGGTGGTCCGGCTGGACCATGGCTTCGCGGCAGATGATCAGGGCATGCTCCAGGATGTTTTCCAGTTCGCGGACATTGCCCGGATAATCGTAGTTGAGCAGGATCTGCATGGCCGTTTTGGAGATGGCCGGCGGGGTCGCCGCCCGGGCGGCGCACAGGCCGCGGACGATGTGGCGGATCAGCAGGGGCAGGTCCCCTCGTCGCTGCCTTAGCGGGGGCAGTTCGATGCGCATGACGTTGAGCCGGTAGAACAGGTCTTCGCGAAACAGCCCCCGGTTCACCAGGTCGTTGAGCTGCCGGTTGGTGGCCGAGATGATGCGCACGTCCACCTTGCGGGTGCGTCGGGAGCCCAGCGGGTAAAACTCCCTGTCCTCGAGCACCCGCAGCAGCTTGACCTGGAGGGAGAGCGGCAGGTCGCCGATTTCGTCCAGGAAGATGGTGCCGCCCTCGGCATCGGAGAAGCGGCCCGGCTTGTCCCGGTCCGCCCCGGTAAATGCCCCTTTGACGTAGCCGAAAATCTCCGACTCGATAAGGTTTTCCGGAATGGCGGCACAGTTGACCTTGATCAGCGGTCTGGCGGCCCGCGGGCTGGCCGAATGGATCACCTTGGCCAGCAGGTCCTTGCCGGTACCCGTTGCTCCTTCGATGAGCACGGTGGCCTGGCTGGGGGCCACGACCGCCACCATCTCGAATATCTTGCGCATGGACGGATCTTTGCCGATCATGTCGTGGTAGGTGTAGCGGTTGCTGATCGCCCGGTTCAACTGGTGGGCCAGGGTCATGTCGTGAAAGGTGGCCAGGCCGCCCACGATGACGTTTTTCTCATTTCTCAAGGCCATGTAATTGGCCCGGATGGGAATGGTGACGCCGTCCCTGTCGGTCATGCGGCCCTGGTGGCTGCTGCGGGTCTCGCCCGATGCAATGGATTCCTTCAGCAGGCAGACGTCCGGGGAACGCTCACCCGAGAAGATCATCGCGCAGGACTGGCCCAGGACCTGATGCCGGTCGTAGCCGGAAATGGTTTCCGCCGCCCGGTTGAAAAAATTGATCAGCCCGCCCCGGTTGACGGTGAAGATGCCCACATCCAGATTGTCCAGGATAATCTTGAGACTTCTCTCCTCGTAGTGCAGCCGGTCGATGAGCTGGGTGATGGGGGAGTGGTCCTGCAGGATGGTCATGCATCCGGCGATTTCGCCGCTGCGGTTGTATATGGGAGTGGCCATGCGTGTGATCAGGTGGCGCTGGTTTTCCTCGTCGGTCACTTCCATGTCCGGGTCCCGGTCCCCGGCGGTTTCCGGGTGGTGCATGACGCATTCGACCGAGCAGGGCACCCCGGTGAAGACTTCACGGCAGTCCCGGTCGACCACCTCTGGCTCGCGCAGTCCCAAAAGGGCCTGGGCACTGAGATTGATGGCCGTGATCCGCCGGCTGCCGTCGGCCACGAAGGCGCCGATGTTCAACTCGTCCATGACGTCCAGCCAGTGGTCGCAGCGGATGCCCAGGCGATGGTGGGGCGTCGTCATGGCTGCTTTCATGCCGTCCCTCCGGGAGAACGTGAACCGGGCGCCTGGACCGGCAGCCTGATTTCGAAGGTGGTTTCCCGTCCCGGTTGGCTGGCGGCCGTGAGCGTGCCGCCGTGACGGTCGATGATGCCGTAGGTGGTGGACAGCCCCAGACCGAGGCCGTGGCCCTCCCGCTTGGTCGTGAAGAACGGCTCGAAGATCTGCGCCATGTCCGCTTCGTGAATGCCGTGGCCGGTGTCGGTAACCCGGATGACCACGGTCGCAGGCTTATCTTCCAACGTTGCGCTGAGTGTCAGTGTGCCGCCGTCGGGCATGGCATCCACGGCATTGAAAATCAGGTTGAGCAGGCATTGCTGCAGTTGGTTGGCGTCCCCGCTGATGTCGGGCAGATGGTCCGCGATGCAGGTGGCCAGCGTGACGTTGCCCAGTTCGAGCCGATGCCGGGCCAGCACGATGCTGCGATCCACGATCTCGCTGATCGACACGGGCCCGACCGACACCGGCGACCGGCGCGAAAAGGTGAGCAGGCTGGCGACGATTTTCGAGCAGCGGTCGGTCTCGGTTTCCACCAGCGACAGGTAGCGGGCGAACTGGGCATGCTTGTCCGGGGGCAGGGGGCCTTTATTGACGGTGCGCAGCATCAGCCGGATGTAGTTGAGGATGCCGGCCAGCGGGTTGTTGATCTCATGGGCTACGCTGGCGGCCAGGCGTCCTAAAGACATCATCTTGTCCTGGTGCAGCAGGCGGGCCTGGTCGGCCATCTCCTGCTCCAGGCGATGGATGCGCCGCAGGTCGCGGAAAAAGCAGACGGTACCGGCAGCCTGGCCGCCTTCCATCAATACCGCGGCCGACAGCTGCACCGGCACCGGTTGTCGACGGTGATCCAGCAGGCAGGTTTCGTAGAGCATCAGCCGATTGGGGCCGCCGTGACCGGATGCGGCCAGATCTTCCCGGACGCGGCGGTATTCCGCCGGGCTGAAGAAGTGCTCCAGGGTGGCTTGATTGAGCACCGACGCGCGGTCGAGCCCCAGCATGCGCTCCATGCTGCGGTTGAAGGTGACCACCTTGCCGCTGCCGTCGCAGCCGCAGATACCGTCCATGGAGCTTTCGATGAGCCGGTCCTGAAAGGCGACGGTCTCCTCCAGCTGGCGGGTGGTGCGGGAGAGCCCCTTTTCCAGATGGCGGGTGTAGTCCTTGAGCTGCTGACGGGTGGCGTAGCGGTGACGGGCGCGTTCGAGGGCAACCATCATGGCTTCGGTGTGGATGGGCTTGGTGATGAAGTCCGAGGCGTCCAGCTGCAGGGCGCGAATGGCGGTCTCCATTTCGCCGAAAGCGGTGGCCACGATGACCTCGGTGTCCGGAAAACGCTGCTTGACGGCTTCCAGCACCTGGATGCCGTCCATGCCGGGCATGCGGATGTCGGTGATGACGATGCGGGGGGAGAACTGCTCGCAGCGGGCCAGCCCCTCGGCGCCGTCGGCCGCGGTGTCGACCACGTAACCGGCATCCGTGAGGGTCAGGGCGGTGACCTCGCGGATGTCTTGTTCATCGTCGATGATCAGCACGGGCCATGGGTCGGTAGAGGTCATCGTTGACCGCTTTCGTTGGTTCGTAGAAACCGCAAGGGTTAAAAGTAGGCACAATTACGGACGGAGTCGCACAGGTTCCAAAAACTGCATTCATCATAGGCAATCCCTTCCTGGTCGTCAATATTCCACTCTATGGGCGCTGACCACCATCCATATCCGTAACCGTTTAGAACCTTGAAGGCATAGAAGAGACGAAAATGGTTGGCTATCCTGGATAGAAAAAATGCGTTGGGCGGCCTTAATGCAGTGCGAAACTGGCGATTTGCAATTTCACGCCATAATTTCGGAGCATGCTTTTGTATTGACAACTTAACAGGTAGCTGGCATGCTTGCCTGAAGTCAGGAGATTCAATGCTAAATCCACAGTCACCCATCCCATTATATCACCAGTTGGCCGACATCCTCATGGAGGGGATCCGTTCCGGCGAATACCCGCCGGGCGTGCGCATTCCATCGGAGCCCCAGTTGGCCAAGGATTACGGCATCGGGCGTCCCACGGTGCGCCAGGCCATCGACGTGCTGGTGCGCAAGCGCCTGCTGTCCCGGCGGCGGGGGTCGGGGACCTACGTGCGTGCACCGGAGCAGGAGATCGACCTCTTTTCCCTGGCCGGCACCAGTTCGGCTTTCCACAAAAAGGGGATCGCCGTCGAGGTTCAACTGCTCGATAAAACCAAGCGGGTAAAAGTTGCGCCTGATGCGGAGAACCCATTTGCAGGCGGGTTGGCTTTTTTTCTTTCACGGTTGAACCGGGTGGCCGGTGTGCCGGTGCTGCTGGAAGAGATTTATCTGCACCCGGTGTTGTTCAAAGGCATTGAGATGATCGATCTCACCGGGCAATCCCTGTCCCAGGTGGTAGAATCCAGCTATTACATGCGACCGGTGGGGGGGCGGCAGACCTTCCGCATCGGCTGCCTGGATGCCGGGAAAGCGACGGTCATGGCGATAGATATCGACACGCCGGTGCTGGTGGTCCACCGGCTTCTCAATTTCAAGCAGTCGCGCAACGCCGTTTTCTCGGTGCTTTACTGCAATACGGACACCTTTGTTTTCTCTCAGCAGATTGGAGGCCTGAGCCATGATTAAGCGAGGCTATTTCGGCAACTTCGGCGGGGCGTTTCTACCCGAGATCCTGGTCGCCACTTTCGACGAACTGGAAGGGGTATACAACGACGCCAAGAACGATCCGCTCTTCTGGCATGACTACGAACAGCTCATGTCCAGCTATTCCTGCCGGCCGACGCCGATCACCGATGCCCGGAACCTGACGCGCCACTTCGGCGGAGCCCGGATCTTCATCAAGCGCGAGGACCTCAACCACACCGGCGCCCACAAGGCCAACAACGTCATGGGGCAGGGGCTGCTGGTCAAACGCATGGGCAAGACCCGCGTGATCGCCGAGACCGGGGCCGGCCAGCACGGGGTGGCCACGGCCACCATGGCCGCGCGCTTCGGTTTCGACTGTACCATTTACATGGGCGAGGTGGATGTCGAGCGCCAGCGCCCCAACGTCTTCTGGATGGAGCAGCTGGGCGCCACGGTGGTGCCGGTGACCGACGGCACACGGATTTTAAAGGACGCCATCAACGAGGCCTTCCGCGACTGGGTGACCAACATGGATTCCACCCACTACGTGCTGGGTACCGTCTGCGGGCCGCATCCTTTTCCGGAAATGGTCTCCTGGTTCCAGTCCATCGTCGGCAAGGAGGCCCGCCGGCAGTTCATGGAAACCTTAGGGCGGCTGCCCTCCCGGGTGTTTGCCTGCGTGGGCGGCGGATCCAACGCCATGGGCATCTTTTCCGGGTTTTTCGATGACGATGTCGAACTGGTGGGCGTCGAGGCCGCCGGCCGGGGCTTGGATTCCGGCGAACACGCCTCGCGGCTTTGCTCAAATGATGCCAGCGTGGGCGTGGCCCAGGGGTACAAGACCTATTTTCTGCAGGA
Organism: Desulfosarcina sp.; assembly: GCF_055467485.1. Lineage (NCBI taxonomy): Bacteria > Pseudomonadati > Thermodesulfobacteriota > Desulfobacteria > Desulfobacterales > Desulfosarcinaceae > Desulfosarcina > Desulfosarcina sp. Next base: position 19,744 of record NZ_JBUOIV010000016.1, read on the forward strand.
CGGGGACGGCCAGATGAGGGAGACCCACTCGATTGCCGCCGGCCTGGACTATGTCGGCGTTTCGCCGATCCTGTCGGACCTGAAGGAGAAAGGACGCGTGCGCTTCGAAGGGGCCACGGACGATGAGGTGGTCGAAGCGTTGCGTCTGACCATGAAAAAGGAGGGTGTCATCCCGGCCCTGGAGTCGGCGCATGCCTTTGCCCGGGCCTTCAAGGAGGCGCCGGGGATGTCGCCCGACGAGACGATCCTGATCAACCAGTCCGGCCGGGGAGACAAGGACATCTTCACCATCGCCGATGCCTTTAACGATCCCAAATGGAAACAATTCATCATTGAAAAGGCCAAACAATACCATGCTTGAAACATACATTCGCTCGCGGCTGGCCGAGAAGAAGATTTTGCTGATGACCCACATCGTCATCGGGTATCCGTCTCTTGCGGCCTCCCTGGAGATCGTGCGCACCATGGTCGAGGCCGGGGTGGACCTGATGGAACTGCAGATCCCCTTTTCCGAACCCATCGCCGACGGCCCGGTGATTTTGAAAGCCAACCAGGCCGCCCTGTCCAACGGGACCACGGTGGACCAATGCCTGGATTTCGGCCGCACGGTGGCCCGGCAGTTTCCCATCCCCTTTCTATACATGACCTACTACAATATTTTGTTCAAGCACGGCGTGGAGCCGTTTGCCGAGGGTATGCGGGCCGCGGGCCTCAAAGGGGCCATCGTGCCGGACCTGCCGCCGGAGGAGGCCGCCGATTATCTGGCCGCCATGGGCGGGCACGACCTATCTCCCATTTTCATCTACTCGCCCACCACCTCCGATGCGCGCATGAAAACCATCGCCCGGGTGGCCGACGGTTTTGTTTACTGTGTGGCCCGTAAGGGGGTCACCGGCGACCAGACGGAATTTTCCCGGCAGATCGGGGACTACTTAGCGCGATGCCGGGCGGCCACGCATTTGCCTCTGGCGCTCGGGTTCGGGGTCAAAGACAGGACGGATGTTGAATTTTTGACGGGGAAGGCGGATATTGCCGTTATCGGCTCCCAGACACTGAGGGTCGTTGAAGACGCGGGGGTCGAGGCGATGGGACAATTCATCCGGCAGGTTGTCGGCGGATAGACAGATCAGGTGCGACCATGATTCAAGCTTTCAGATTTTCCAGGATGCCGCAGTTGATCCTCGGTCCGGAAACCGTCGGCGGGCTCGGAAAAATCGCGGCATCTTTCGGCCGTACGGTGGTCCTGGTGGTTGGATCGAGTGCGATCGAGCGATCCGGCCACCTATCCCGGATACTGGACGATCTCAACGGGTTTGGCGTCAAGGCGCTTCAATGCCGCGTTGCCGGGGAACCGTCCCCTGCCACAGTCGACCAGGCAGTGGCTGATTTGAAGGGTAAGCATGTCGATGTGGTCCTGGCCGTCGGCGGCGGCAGTGTGCTGGATGCGGGTAAAGCCATTGCCGCCATGCTCAAGGAAAATGGGTCGGTCGTCGATTTTCTGGAAGGGGTCGGTCAACGAACGCCATCGGGTGAGTCCGTGCCCGTGGTTGCCGTGCCCACCACCTCGGGGACCGGCAGCGAAGCAACCAAGAATGCGGTCATTTCCCGGGTGGGAAGCGGCGGTTTCAAGAAATCCCTGCGGCATGACAACTATGTCCCCCGGTTGGCCATTCTGGATCCCCGTTTGTGCGTTTCCGCCCCACCACCGGTGACTGCGGCCTGCGGCATGGACGCCCTGACCCAATTGATCGAAGCCTATGTTTCCACCAAGGCTTCGCCCTTGACGGATGCCATGGCCATGGACGGGATGCGGCACCTGATCCCGGCGCTTCCCGACGCCTGCGGCAAGGGTGCCGCAGATACCGCCTGCCGCGGCGCCGTGGCCTACGGGGCTTTTTTATCCGGCGTCACGCTGGCCAATGCGGGCTTGGGCGTGGTGCACGGCGTGGCCGGGCCCATGGGCGGTGTCCTGTCGATTCCCCACGGCGTCGCCTGCGCCAATTTGCTGCCCTATGCGGTGAAGGCCACCGTCGGGAATCTGGCTGCCATGCATCCGCCACTCAGCGACACGGCCGTCGGAAAATTTGCCCGCATCGGCAAACTATTCGGCGCCAGACAGGAAGATCCCCTGGATTGCTGTCACCATTTGGTGGATTGCCTGTACGGATGGCTCGATCTGCTGGACATTCCCCGATTGGGGCAGTTCGGTTTGACTTCTGCCCATGTCGACTATCTGATGAAGGCGGCTTCCAACAAGAATAATCCGCTGCCGCTGTCCGCCGATCAGATTGGCCGGATGATTCAGGATCGGTGCTGAGCGGGTATAAGATCCGGTTTTTTCTCATATGGATCGAAAACCCCGCATCTCGGAGGGTTTACTAGTTCCTGACCATTTTCCGGGAAATCGTCCTGAGGCCTTTCATTCCTTTATGCTCCGAAAACTGGCGCTGATTGGAGCGTCCCTCCGCCTGTTTATTTAAAAGACGCCAGCATCCTGCCCGCTTTTCCGGCCAATCTGTGCAAATTTAGGTGGGTTCAGTGAATAAATGCTTGGAAAATGCCTCTCCGCCAACAATTTGGCGGTGCACTTCGAATGAGAATTAAAAGTAATTATAAATATTTCAAAATGTTGGAGTCATTCGGGATTGTGGTATGCACGTTGCATTGTAACAGGCACACGATATTGATGGTATGGTGATGAAGCACCATCGACCATAATGCCGGGAATGGGACTACAACATATGAAAAACATGATGGCAGCCAGATGCGATGAGGATTTCTCCCGATTGAGAAAACAAAAGCCCTTTTCTCTCGAAGAGGAAAGGGCCAATGTTTTTCCGATGGGAAAAGATGAGATCGGACTTCTGGATATTGTACTCTTAGATGCAATCGCTAAAAGCGAAGCCTGTATCCGCTGAATTTACGAATGCACGCATACAATCAACAGGCGGTGCATCAATGCCGCTATTCGATGATTTCAAGAACTGTTCGTTTTTTAACCTTTGAAGAGACGGCACCCAAAATGGTTCGCATGGCCTGGGCCGTTCTGCCTTGTTTGCCGATGACCTTCCCCAAATCTTCTTTGGCCACCGTGAGTTCCAAAACGGTGGTTTGATTTCCTTCCACTTCCGCTACGGAAACCTGCTCGGGTTTGTCCACCAGTGACCGTGCTATATAGGTGACTAATTCTTTCATCGCATTTTCCTTTCAGTGAATCCCGCCGTTGTGTCCAATTGAGTTCCCGCGCCCATTCAATAGGGTACAAAGATCCTTCTGCGTTTCCACGCATGGACCTGTTCCAGTCGATTTGTCATCTTGAATCAAAGAATTAATTGCAGTCAGGTAAATTATATATGAGTTAAAGCAAATCACAATACTAAAAAAATTCGTAAATACCACTTAATTAAAGTAAGTGGTTTATGAAAAAAGTTGTCGCGAAAAACCGTTCCTACCCGGTCACCGGTCTGCAAAACCGACCGACCCGATGACCGCTTCCGGCGGCTGGAATCCTAAATCGGGTTGGTTTGCGCTTGTTTCCACTTATCCGCGGTGATAAATCAACTAATTGACCTTGTGGCCGGCCTGATCACGATTATTTTGTGTGTGGCATTTGGTGATGCCGGCAATTGAAATGGATCGAACGGCGGCAGCGAGCGTTAACCCCGTCGCTTGTCGCGGGCAAGGTTTAATGTGGATCGGTCATCACCTTCCTTGGAAGGTGGAAAGCGCAAATGGCAAAGAAGCTTTGGAGCTGCTTTGCCGGATAATGCCTAAAGTGCGTCAGCATATGAAAAACGGTTACCACCACCGGTATTTTTTGCTTTTGGGTGTTTGGATGTTATTTTCCTGCAACCCTTATCAGCCGTCGGTGATGCCGGATGCGGCGGGTAAAATTCCCGGCGCCTATTCCCTGTACGGCGAAGAACCGAATCCGTCCTCGTTGTGGTGGCAATCCATGGGTTCCACGGAACTCAGTCGATTGATCGATACGGCGCTATCCGACAGCTTTACGCTGAAAGAAGCCTGGGCCCGGCTTCAACAGGCCAGGTCACTGGCTGTTCTGGCCGGCGCAGCGCGTTACCCGGATCTGGCTGCGACCGGTTCCGTCGAATATACCCGGCGTCGATCAGAAACCCTTTCCGGCGGTTCCGAAGGTGACGGGAATTACGCGATGGGTCTGGTCAGCAACTACGAACTGGACCTGTGGGGGAGGCTTCGAAGCCAGCAGGAAGCGGCACGGATCAACGTGGAGGCGACCCAGGCGGACCTGCAGACGGCCGGTATCACGGTGTCGGCCGAAGTGGCCGACCGTTGGGTGCGGATTATCTCCCAACGCCTGCAGAAGCAGCTTCTGGAAAAGCAGTTGGCGAACAATCTGATTTTTTTAAACCTGATCGAACTGCGTTTCCGCAAAGCCATGGTTTCCGCCCTGGATGTCTACCAGCAGAAACAGGTGGTGGAAAACGTCCGGGCGAGAATCCCTCTCGTGGAAGCCGAAACCCAGTTGTTGATGCATGAGCTGGCCGTGCTGCTGGGGCTGCCGCCGCGGGCGGATCTCAGTTTGAGGCAAACCGACATGCCGGTTGTCGGCAGGCTTCCGGCATTGGGCCTGCCTGCCGATCTTCTGGCCAACCGGCCCGATATCAGGGCGGCCGGCATGCGCCTGAAGGCTGCCGAATGGCAAGTGGCGGCTGCCCGGGCCAACCGCCTGCCTGCGCTTCGCTTGACCGCCGGTGCACAATACGGTCGCAGCGACCTGGACTTGCTCTTCGATACCTGGTTGCTGAGCCTGGCCGCCAACCTGACGGCACCTATTCTGGACGGCGGCCGGCGCGCGGCGGAGGTGGACCTGGCCCGGGCGCAGGCGGATGAAGGCCTCTGGTTTTACCGCCAGGCGGTATTGACCGGCGTCAAAGAGGTCGAGGATGCCCTGGAGAGCGAAAACCGGCAGCGGGAGCATATCAGCGGGCTTGAATCAGTGATGGCGGCGGCCCGCAAAGGGCTTGAAGAGGCCATCCAGAGGTATCGGCGAGGGTTGAGCGATTACCTGCCGGTCCTCACCCAACTGATCGCCGTTCAGGATCTCGAAAGGGATTTGATCCGGCAGCAGGAGACGCTGATTCGATATCGCATCGCTTTGCACCGCGCGTTAGGCGGCGGTTGGATCGGGGACACCGAACCGCCGGAGGCCGCTATGGGAAATGGGCACCGGGGATAAGACGAAATTGGACAGAGATATGGATTACCAGCCAGATAAAACCGAACCCGTCCGTGCCAGCGGTAAATCCTGGGTGCGGACACTGATCGTTTGCGCCATGATCATAATGGTCGGCATTGCCGGTGCCAGCTACATCAAAAAGACAGCGCCTCAAGCCCAAAAACGGCCGCCGGAGCGCAGCGTTGCCCTGGTCAAGACCCAGCCTCTTTTTCCGGACAGCCACCAGGTGACCGTCGCGGCCATGGGTTCGGTGGTTCCGGCCAGGGAGATTACCCTGAAATCCCGGGTGCCCGGAGCGGTTCAATTGATTCATCCAGAGTTCGTCGAGGGCGGGTTTATCCGCGCCGGAGAAAGGGTGCTGAAGATCGACGCCGAGGACTACGAGCTGGCCATTGCCCGCAAGGAAAGCGCCGTGGTCAACGCCCAATACGCGCTCCAGGTGGAGATGGGCTACCAGGATGTGGCCCGGCAGGAATGGTCGCTGCTCTACCCCGAGCGAACAACCAATGCGCAGGAAGAGGAATTGGCCCTTCGAAAACCTCATCTGGCCAAAGCCCGGTCCGACCTGGCGGCTGCCCAGGCAGAACTCGAACAGGCGCGCTTGAGCCTGGCTCGAACCGATGTCTTCGCACCCTTCAATGCCGTCGTGCGCAGCACCCGCGTGAACGTGGGCTCCCAGGTCTCCACCCAGGATCCGTTGGCCCAGCTGGTGGGCACCGATGAATACTGGATCCAGGTGTCACTGCCCGTGGAGCGACTGGCATGGATCCATATCCCGCGGACCAATGCGGAAGAAGGCGCATCGGTCACGATCGTCTACCGGGGCAACCAGCGGCAGGGAAGGGTGGCCAGATTGCTCAGCGACCTGGAAACCGACGGCCGCATGGCCCGTATCCTCGTGTCCGTCAAGGACCCGCTCGGGTTGAATACCAGGACCCGGGAGAGCGTTCCACCCATGCTGATCGGTGAGTACGTCAGGGTAATTATCCAGGGACAGCGGCTGACAGATGTCTATCGCATCCCCAGAAGTGCCCTGCGGGACAACAGCACCATCTGGCTGCTCACCGATGACGAAACCCTGAAGATCATGCCAGTGGAGACCGTATGGCGCGATGCTGATCATGTGCTGATGAAAAACGGCATCGTTCCCGGCCAGCGACTCATCGTTTCCGACCTCGCCGCACCGGTCGACGGGTTGCCGTTGAAAGAGAGCGATGCCGGGCCAGCGGACGAATCTTTGCCAACCCCTCCAAGCAGCGTAAACTCAGATGGATAACCCGATTCTCAATCCTGCCCCCGACAGTGATCGCCGCCGATACGGCCCCATTGCATGGATGGCCGGGCACTCGGTAGCGGCCAACCTGCTGATGGTGGTTTTTCTGGTGGGCGGCCTGATTTTCGCCGGCCAGATCAAAAAAGAGGTCTTTCCCGACTTTGAGCTGGACTATGTGACGGTCTCCGTGTCCTATCCAGGGGCCAGTCCTGAAGAGGTGGAGCGCGGCATCATCCTGGCCATCGAAGAGGCCGTTCAAGGCCTTGACGATGTCAAACAGGTTACCGCGGTGGCCAGGGAAGGCTCCGGTACGGTGACCGTCGAGGTAATCGAGGGTAAGCATATCCAGCGGGTCGCCCAGGATGTCAAGAATGCGGTGGACCGGATTACCTCATTTCCCGAAGAGACAGAGGACGCCCGGGTAACGATTGCCCAGCGCAGGCGCTACGTGGTCTCGCTGGCGCTTTTCGGCGACCATGGGGAGCCGATTCTCCGGGAGACGGCGGAGATGGTCCGTGATCGGCTGCTTCAGGATCCGGGTATTACCCAGGTGGAGCTTTCCGGAATAAGGGACTACGAGATCAGCATCTCCGTACCCCAGGACAAACTGAGGACCTACGGGTTGTCCCTGGAGCAAGTCGCCCAGACCATCCGGCGGGCGGCCGTGGAACTGCCCGGCGGGTCCATTAAAACCGACAGTGGGGATGTGCTGGTGCGCATGACCGAACGGAGGGATTTCGGGCCTGAGTTCGGTCGTATTCCCATCATAACCACCAATGACGGCACGCAGGTGCTGTTGGCGGACATCGCCGAGGTGAAGGACGGTTTCGAGGATACGGACCGGTTCGCCACCTACAACGGCCATCGGGCCATTCTCGTCGACGTTTACCGCATCGGTGACCAAACCCCGCTGGAGGTTTCCGATACCGTCCGGAAAAAAGTGGCCGAGATCCGGCCGGACCTGCCGCCTGGCATCGACCTGGTGGCCCGCAACGACCGCAGCGACATCTATCGCCAGCGCATGGACCTGATGCTGCGAAACGGTTATTTCGGGCTCGCGCTGGTGTTCATTCTGCTGGCCATATTCCTGGAACCGCGCCTGGCCTTCTGGGTCAGCCTGGGCATTCCCATCTCCATCCTGGGATCATTGTTTTTCCTGCCGGCGGCCGGGGTGAGCATCAACATTATTTCCATGTTCGCCTTCATCATCACCCTGGGCATCGTGGTGGACGACGCCATTGTGGCCGGTGAAAATATGTACCACCACCGCCAGGCGGGGAAACCCTGGCTTCAGGCGGCGGTGGCGGGCACCCGCGAAATCGCCATGCCGGTGACTTTCAGCGTGCTGACCAACATCGTGGCCTTTGCCCCGCTGTTTTTCGTCTCCGGCTTCATGGGCAAGGTGTTTCACCAGATTCCCGTGGTGGTAGTGGCCGTGTTCGCCGTCTCCCTCATCGAAAGCCTGTTGATTTTGCCGGCCCATATCGGCCATCGCAAACCCCGTCCCGAAACCGGTCTTTTCGGCTGGGTGCTTAGGCAACAGCAGCGCTTCAGCGACCGTTTTGCCCAATTGGTCCATACTCGCTACGGCCCCTTTCTCGATCTGGCCCTGCGTCATCGCTACGTTGCCATCAGCATCGGTGCCGTGGTGCTGATGCTCACACTCAGTTACGTGAAAAGCGGGCGGATGGGCTTCGAACTGTTTCCCAAGATCGAATCCGACTACGCCATGGCCACGGCGGTGTTGCCCTATGGCACGGCCGTTCAGAAAACCGAAGCCGTTCAGCAGACCCTGGTGAAAACGGCCCAGCAATTGACCGCCGAGCACGGCGGCACAGACCTGGTCGAGGGAATCTTCGCCGAAATCAACGGCAACTGGGCAGAGGTGCGCATCTACCTGACACCCCCAGACGTGCGGCCCCTGTCTACGGCCCGGTTGACTTCGCTGTGGCGGGATCGGGTCGGGCACCTCACCGGACTGGAGTCGCTCAAATTCGAGTCGGATGCCGGCGGGCCGGGACGCGGGGCGGCCATTGCCGTCGAGCTGAGTCATCGCAAGGAGGAGACGCTCGCTCAAGCCAGCGCGGAAGTCGCCGAGTCATTGAGCTTCTTTCCCAACGTGACCGATATCGATGACGGCTATTCGCCGGGAAAACAGCAGATCGATTTCAAAATCCGCCCTGAAGCGCGCAGTCTTGGCCTCAGAGCCCAGGAGGTGGCCAGGCTGCTCCGTCACGCCTACTATGGGGCCGAAGCCCTGCGTCAGCAACGGGGACGCAATGAAGTCAAGGTGATGGTTCGTCTGCCAAAAAATGAACGGGTGTCCGAGCACAACCTGGAGGAGATGATCCTGCGCACGCCGGCCGGCAAGGAGATACCGCTGCTGGAAGCGGTGGACATCGAGCGAGGCAGAGCCTACACAACCATAAAACGGCGCAACGGCCGGCGAGTGGTGACCGTGACCGCCGATGTCCGACCCCGCAGCCAGACCGACCAGGTGTTGAGCGCCCTTACCGGAGAGACCCTGCCGGCCCTTCAGGACAAATACCCCGGCTTGACCTACAGCTTCGAGGGCCGTCAGGCGGATCGGCGCGAGAGTATGCAGAGTCTGATGCGGGGCCTGATGATGGCCCTTTTGGTGATCTATGCCATGCTGGCCATTCCCTTCAACAGTTTTATCCAGCCGGTGATCATCATGATCTGCATCCCCTTTGGCATCGTTGGGGCGGTGATCGGCCACTTGATCATGGGATACAGCCTGAGTGTGATGAGCATGTTCGGCGTGGTGGCCCTATCGGGGGTAGTGATCAACGATTCGCTGGTGCTTATGGATTTTGCCAACCGTAAGCGGCAGGGCGGTGAGAGCTGCCACGATGCCATTCACCATGCGGGCATACACCGCTTCCGCCCCATCCTGCTCACTACCCTGACGACGTTCGGCGGCCTGGCGCCGATTATGTTCGAGACGTCCCGCCAGGCGCGTTTTCTCATCCCCATGGCACTCTCTCTTGGCTATGGCATTCTGTTCGCCACGGTGATCACCCTGGTCCTGGTGCCCTGCCTGTATATGGTGGTGGAAGATCTGCGCCAGGTGATGGGGGCGTCCGAGACCTGCGATGCAAATCCATAGATAAGCGCGGTGGCCATGCAATGAACCCTGAACGCTCCCCGTATCCATGCCAACGTTGCGGCACCTGCTGTGAAAAGGGCGGGCCATCCCTGCACCGGGAGGACCGGCCCATGATCGATGACGGCCGTATTCCGGCCCGATGTCTGTTTACCATTCGGCGGGGTGAACGGGTCCGTGACAACCTCAAGGGCGACCTCGTCCCGTTGACCGAAGAGATCATCAAAATCAAAGGGTGCGCCGACAGATGGACCTGCCTGTTTTACGACCGGGCAACCCGAGGGTGCGGGATCTATGCGCATCGTCCCCTGGAATGCCGGGCGCTGAACTGTCGGGACACCCGGCGCATCGAAGCGGTCTATGACAAGACCCGGCTGGCGCGGCAGGATTTGCTGTCGGGCGTCAATGGCCTCTGGGACCTGATCGAAGACCATGAGCGGCGCTGCAACTATGAAGCACTTCATGCCCGGGTGGAAGCGGGGATCCACGAGGGCCGGTTGAAACAGGAAAAGGCGATTCTGGAAATCCTCCGGTTTGATGCCCATGTCCGTCGGCTGACGGTGGAAAAAGGGGGCCTCGACAGCCGGATGCTGGATTTTGTTTTCGGGCGCCCGCTTTGCGACACGATCAAGATGTTTGACATTGAATTGGCCAAGAAAAACGGGGTATACGAATTGGCAGTCACACCGGCATTCTCCAGAGAGCAGCCGATCGGCTGACGATTTGCCATACCCTTGCCAACCTGCTATAAACCTGGCCCACCGACGGTCCCAGCCCCTCGAACAAGGGCTGAAACCTGTTTTACATGAAACCAGAACGTTAATCGCTCAACGTGCTCGAACAGGAGGGACAGATGAACACCCGTCACGTATTGACCTTGATCGTTTCCCTGACACTGGTCGCTCTTTTTTCTGCCGGGGCCTTGGCCCAGGAGATCACCGTGTCCCAGGCCGTGGTCTGCCAGGAGATCGTGGACCGGATGCCCGTGGGTTCCGGTGACGTGATCCCTGCCGGAACCGAGCGGGTCTATTGCTTTACCCGGATCGACGGCGCCCAGGCGGAGACCGAGATCACCCACAACTGGTACTACAAGGGTGTCCTGAAGGCATCGGTGGTGCTGCCGGTACGCACGAGTGAATGGCGAACCTGGAGTTCGAAAACGCTGCTTCCGGAATGGACGGGTGAGTGGATGGTGGAAGTTCTTTCCAAAGACGGCACGCCGTTGGAGAGCCTTATTTTCTTCGTTCAGTAGTCACTGGCATCATTCAGTCCGCATGCCGGATCCGGAGACGGTGCGGCTCACCGAGAAGAATCGGCAATGCCCGTGGTGAATCGGGGATCAATCGTCAAGGTCGGCCACCGTCGGTGCCATGCTGTAAATCCCGGGGCGCCGATTGGGCAGGAAGTACCGCATCCGGTGATTGCGGACATGGCTGAGTTGGTCGGCCGTCAAATCGGCCACCAGCATTCCTGATTCGCCTGACAGTCGTGCCTCGATGATCTCGCCGGATGGGGAAAATGCCACGGCATTGCCGGGAAAGACCAGGCCGTTTTGGTTGTTTCCGACCTGGTTGCAGGCAACCACGAAGAGGCCGTTGTCAAATGCCCGGGCGGGCAGGTGACGCATCCACGACTGATGCTTGTCCGTCGCCTGGCCACGCGGCGAGGCATGGGGGATGAAGATCATGTCGGCATCGGCTTCTGCCATCCGTGTGGAAAGTTCGGGGAAGTGGGCATCGTAACACAGCTGGATACCGAAACGGACTCCTGACCAGCGGAACACCGGCAGGGTTTCACCGGGGCTGAAATGATCCGCTTCCGGTGGGGCCAGGTGGAGTTTCCGGTAGACACCGGTCCGACCCTGCGGGGTGATTGCCATGTGGCTGGCAAAAATCCTTCCGTCTTCGGATCTTTCAGCAAACCCTACAAGCAGCGCGACTTGCTGATCGACGGATAGACGAACCAGCGTCTCGATCTCCGATCCACGGGCATTAATGGCATGGTCGGCAATTTCTTCCCGGTTGCTGTAGCCGGTAAGATTGAGCTCGGGGAAGCAGACCAGCGATGCTCCCTCTTTTCTGGCCCGCAGGGTCCAGTACCGGGTCCGCTCCAGGTTGTGTTTGACCTGACCCACCGGACACCGGCAGACCACCGCCGCGATGCGCATGTCTTTCATTGTGACCGAAGCAGCCGGACATCCAGCTTGCGGGTCCGGGGCCCGTCGAACTCGCAAAAGAAGATGCCCTGCCAGGTACCCAGCACCAGTCGGCCCTTTTCGACGGCAATGGTTTCCGATGATCCGATGATCGAGGTTTTCAGGTGGGCGGGGGAGTTGCCTTCCGTGTGCCGGTAGGCTTCTTTCCACGGTACGATCTTGTTGAGCACCATCAGGATATCCCGGGCAACGGCCGGATCGGCACTTTCGTTGATGGTGACGGCAGCTGTGGTGTGGGGGACGAAGACCATGCAAAGGCCGCTGTCCATTCCGCTTTCAGTCACCTGCTGCTGAACCAGCGGGGTGACGTCGATCATTTCCGTCTGCGAATGGGTTTTTACGGATAGGCGCACCGGGGCCTCGCTTGTCGTCTGTTTAGCCTGCAGGCCGAAGGGGGGGCGGCGAACGATTCTCTTATGGTTTTCAGGCCGGATACGGCCCGAAAACCTTCAACCGTCGGCCTGATCACAAAAAAAGGCCCCGCTTGGTGTAAAGCGGAGCCTTTTTTTAAGCTGGGTTCGGTGTGATTAGACACAACCCGTGGGTTTCGGAAGCCCCGCCATTTTACAGGCTCCTTTTCCGGGTCCGGAGGGGAACAGCTCATAGATGTGTTTCAGTTTGAAGCCGGTCACCTTGGAAAGCACGCGGACCATGGGGGCGATGCCGTTCTTTTCATAGTATTCGCGAAGCACTTCAACGACTTTCTTGTGCTCGTCGTTCAGTTCATCGATGCCTTCTTCTTTTTTTACGTACTGCACCCATTCTTGTGACCAATTGGTGTAGTCATCGATGAAACCGTCTTCATCTACAGTGAAGCTTTTCCCACCAAATTCGATAGTCGGCATGTTACTCAATCCTCCCTTTACAGATTTGTTAGTATTTCCGGCACACTGCCGTTTAAGTTCTCTTATAGAATCTACGCTTAGTAACGGATTAAGTCTTTTATGTCAATACGAAATCCAAAAATTAGCGGTGTCAAAAACAACTTCAAACCACCGTTGCCGGTCATGGCCGGTTAATATTCCCTGGGTGTTTTATTGATCTGATCCAGGGTAAACACCGGCCCGTCTTTGCAGACCAGCTCTTTGCCGATGCCGCAGCGACCGCACATGCCGAATCCGCACTTCATGCGGTTTTCAAGGCTCATGATGATGTGGTCATGGGCGTATCCCAGCTTCTCGAGCACCGGCTGGGTGAATTTGATCATGATAGGGGGGCCGCAGACGATGGCATAGGTGTCGTCACCTCCCTGGGGGGCCTTTTGCTCCGTGATGGGGGGAACGAAGCCCACGTTGTACTTCCAGTCGGGATCGTCGGTGGCGTCTACGGTGATGTGCATGTTGATGTCATCGCGCTTCTCCCATTCCACCAGCTCGTTTTTGTACAGCAGCATGCCCGGTGAGCGGGCGCCGTAGACCACGTCGATGTTGCCGAATTTCGGCCGGTTGGACGGATCCAGCATATAGACGATGGATGAACGCAAGGTGGTGAAAGCAAATCCGCCGCCGACGATGAGTACGTTCTTACCCTCCAGACCTTCCCAGGGGTACCAGTTGCCCAGCGGTCCCCGCAACCCCATGATGTCCCCGACCTTCATGTTGTGAAGGTGCGTGGTGACCACACCGGCACGGTTGACGGTGAACTTGACAAACCCTTTTTCAACGGGGGACGAGGCGATCCCGATGGGTATTTCCCCCTTGCCGGGAATGGACAGTTCGGCAAATTGGCCGGCCCGGTAAGCGAACTTCTCTTCGTCGCCCTCGTTGAGGAAGACGAATTTGAACGTCTTCAGGCTCTTGTCTTCGGCCTCGACAGTGATGTCGTCAATGCGGACCGGATAGGGTAAATATGGATTTTGCACGTGTTCCTCCCTCTATCAACCCTGCACGGCGCAGGCGTCTGCAGGTTTGAAGCTGTTCATCTTTTCGCACACCCGGCGGATGTCGATATTTACCGGGCACTGGCGAACGCAGCGGCCGCAGCCCACGCACATGATGCCCGTTTCGTATTTGTCCACGAAGTACTTGAGCTTGTGCATGAAGCGTTGGCGGACCCGCTGGGTTTTGGTGTCCCGGGGGTTGTGCCCGGTGGTGTGGACGGTGAAGATGGGGAACATGCAGCTGTCCCAGTTTTTCATGCGCACACCGGATTTGCCGTGAACCTCGTCCTGGATGTCGAAGCACCAGCAGGTGGGGCAGGAGAACGTGCAGGTGCCGCAGTTCAGGCAGGCAAAGGCGAGATCTTCCCAGAAGGGCGCGCCATGCAGCTCCAGCAGATCGGTGTCGGCCAGGTTGTCGGCTTCGATTTTGGAGACGATGCGCGCTTCGGCGGCATCCTTGGCGGCCATGAAGGCTTCGGCTGCTTCGGGGGTGGCCTGGTTCCAGCCGGCGACCTCGGCGAAGGCCTGGCCCTTGTCGGTGAGGATCTTGGCCAGAAAGCCATCTTCGCGTTCCATCGCCAGAATATCCAGGCCGTCCGCGTTGTAGGGCCCACAGCCGGCACTGGTGCAGAAACAGGTGGACAGCGGCGTGTCGCAGGCCACCCCGACGAAGGTCGTCGCCTCGTAGGCCTTGAGCCAATACGGATCTTTGACGTCCGGGGTGTCGAAGTTCAGTTTCACCAGTTCGGTCGCTTTGGCATCGCAGGGCCGGATGCCGACCACGGCGCGGGGCGCGTCGTCCCTTGGCACCTCTTTCATGATGTGGTGGTCGTCCCGGGACTCGTCCAACGAGTATTCAAGCATATCTTCGGATTGGGGAAACAGCAGTGCCTTGGGCGACAGGCGGGTGTTCACCATGTCAAGATCCGGCATTTCGCCCTTTTCCAGTTCCTTGAACTGGTGGTAGTCCTTCTCCTTGGCCGGCCCATACAACCGGTAGGCATCGGCGGCGGCCGTCAATCCCTCGGTCCAGTTTTTTTTGTCGATTCTAACGAGCGTCATAGCGTTAACCTTTACAGCCTTAAAGAAAGTTGCAGACGGGGGCACGGCAGCCCCCCGGGACCTTTCGCCATCATCTATTTGATGAAGGCCTCAGGATCATTGGCTCGGTAAACATCCAGTGCCGGACGCTGATCCAGGGAGAGCCCGGCTTCCCAACCGAACTGTTCCTGACAGTCCTTTTCCAGCTTGCGCGTGAGCAGCCGCATGTTGATGCCCACCGGGCAGGCCCGTTCACAGGCACCGCAGTCGGTGCATCGGCCGGCGCAGTGGTAGGCCCTCAGAAAATGGAACGTTCGCACGTCCATGGGATCCTGGCCCTTGCCCATCCATTGGGGCTTGGCCTCATCCACGAAACAGGTGGGGCAATAGCACAGCGGGCAGGCGTTGCGGCAGGCGTAGCAGCGGATGCAAGGCGACAGCAGGTCATCGAAAAACCGCCATTTGTCTTCGGAGTTCATCTCTTCGATCTTGCGAATGTCCGCATAGCGGTCGGCGACCGCCTGCTCCGGTATCGCATCGGCCACCCTTTCATCCACGATCACCGGGTTGCGGTGGATGCACAGCGCACAGTTTTGCTGGAGCACTTCGGCCTTGTCGAAGAGGGTCTCCGCATCGGCAGTCTTGACCTTGATGGTGGTTTCGGTTTCGGCAACCTCGAGGATCTCACCCTTCACCAGGCCGGTGATCCTGCGCTTGTCGATCATCCCCGTGCAGGGAACACCGATAATGGTGAGCTGATCGCGCTTGATCTTGTTTTCGAGGATATGGGTGACGATGTTGCGCGAGTCGCACCCTTTGGCGATCACAGCCACTTTTTCTTTCCGGTTGGTCAGATAATTGGCCAGGTTGATGCCGCAGTTGCTGTCCCACACCAAAGTGTCGACCGCATCGGGCGTGGTGGCAAAGCAGGGTTCGTTCATCATGGGCATGGTTCCCTTGCGGAATCCGATGACCATATCCACGGTGCATTCCTTGAGCAGCCGACCGGCAATCTCTCTTATCTTTTCAGTGTATCCTACCATGTTATGCTACCTTGGCCGTATTTTTGATGAAATGGGTGTTAGGCCCGATGGCTTTGACCTTTTCAGTCACTTCCTTGACCACGTTCACGAACTTGGTGGATTCCGCCGAAGAGATCCAGGAGAAGTGCAGGCGGTCCGGCTCGATGCCCATCAGTTCCATCAGGTTTTTAAACAGGGTGAATTTCCGTCGTGCGTAGTAATTACCTTCCAGGTAATGGCATTCGCCGGGATGTCACCCGCTGACCCACACGGCATCGGCCCCTTCCCGCAGCGCCGTCAGGGCGAACTTCGGGTCCATGCGGCCCGTGCAGGGAATGCGGATTACCCGGATATTGGACGGGTATTGCATTCTGCCGACACCGGCAAGGTCCGCTGCCCCGTAGCTGCACCAGTTGCAGAGAAAACTGACGATTTTCGGTTCCCAGTCAGACATGCGTTTGTCTCCTTTATATAGTCACTTGTCCATCTTCGTTGGCATTGTTTCCGCCCCGTTGGGGTGATCGCGGGTAGGCTTACACCGCTTCGTTCAACGAAAAGATCTGGGCAAAGATCTGGTCGTTGTCGAACCCTTTCAGGTGGATGGCACCGGAGCGGCAGGACGCCACACACAGGCCGCAACCCTTGCACAGCACCGGGTTGATCGATGCCTTGCCGGCATGCATGCGGGCATCGGCATCGATGAAGGACGGCGCCGAATAGGGGCAGATCGACACGCAGACACCGCAACTGCTGCATATGGCCGGTTCCGTTTCGGCAATGGTTCCGCTGGTGTGGATGGTTTCTTTGGCCAGCAGGGTGATCGCCTTGGATGCGCTTGCCCGGCCCTGGGCGATGGCTTCGTCTATGGGTTTGGGGTAGTGGGACAACCCGCACAGAAACACACCGTCCGTGGCGAACTCAGACGGTCCCAGTTTGGCATGTTTTTCAACGAAGAATCCGTCGTCATTGAGAGGAACCTTGTAAAACTGGGCCAGGGCCTCATCCCTGTTGGGAACGACCGCTGAAGCCAGCGTGACCAGATCCGCCGTTATTTCGACCGGGCGCTGCAGGACGTGATCCGTGGCCTGGATGCGGACCGCGTCATCGTGGACCGTCAGGGCCGGTTTATTCTGGAGGTCGTAACGGATGAAGATGACTCCCGCCTGCCGGGCTTTCTTGTAAAGGTATTCGCGTTCTCCGTAGGTCCGGATGTCGCGGTAAAGGATGTAGACATCCATGTCCGGGTTGAGTTTCTTCAATTCCAGCGCATTGTCGATGGAATGGGTACAGCAGACCCGGCTGCAGTAGAGGCGATCCGGCTCCCGGGACCCCACACATTGGATGAAGACAGCCGACTTCATCGTTTTCAGGGCAGGATCGCCGGCGATGAGCTTTTGATCCAGCTCCAGGCTGGTGAGAATCCGCGGGTCCTTGCCGTAGCTGTACTCATCGGGCTTTAAGGCCGTGCCGCCCGTAGCGATCACCGCGACGCCGTATTCCAGCTCGCTTTCCGAATCACCATTTTTCAAGGTCGACTTGAAATTGCCCACAAAGCCTTCCACGCTGGACAGGCGGGTGTTCAGGTGGACCTTTATATTGTCGCTCCCGGTGACCGAATCGACCAGGGCGGCCAGCTTGACGCTGACGAGATCCCCTGAAACGGTTTTATAGATGTTATGGGCATTGCCGCCTAATCGCTCACCCGCTTCCACAATGTGGGTGGTATACCCCTGGCTGGCCAGGCTTTTGGCGGCCGTCATGCCCGAGATGCCGCCGCCGATGACCAGGGCCGTCTGGTTGACATTCAGCTCGGCCTCTGGCAGGGGCTGCATCAGGGCGACCTTGGAGACGGCCATGCGCACCAAGTCCTTGGCTTTTTGCGTGGCCAGGTCGGGATTGTTTTTGTGCACCCATGAGTCGTGGTTGCGGATGTTGCACATCTCGAACAGGTATTTGTTCAACCCGGCATTGATCAGGGTTTCCTGGAACAGGGGCTCGTGGGTCTTGGGTGTACAGGCGGCAACCACCACGCGGTTGAGCCCCTTCTCCTTGATCAGTTCGGACATGGTTTCCTGGCTGTCCTGGGAGCAGGCGTACAGGTTCTTTGCCACATACTCCACATAGGGCAGACCGGCCGCATAGTCCCTGACTGCCGGTACGTCGACGACCCCGGCGATATTGATGCCGCATTCGCAGACGATTACCCCAATTTTGGGCCGGTCACCGACCACATTGGTCTGGGGTACCACTTGTGGCTCTTGGGTCAGCGTATTTCTGGCGGTGCTCAGGGATTCTCCGGCAGCAGACGCCGCCGCACTGGCGTCGACAACCGACTGGGGGATGTCCTTGGGCCCCTGAAAGGCGCCGCAAACGAAAATGCCTTCTCGGGAGGTTTGCACCGGACTGAAGGTCTCGGTCTTGCAAAAGTTGCCTTCGGTCAATTCGATGCCCAGCCTGTTCGCCAGGCCGAGGACCTCCGGGTCGGTTTGCAGGCCGACGGAAAGCACGATCTGATCGAATATCTCCGTCTTGGCCTCACCTGCTTCGGTCACATAGCGAATCGACAGGTCATCGGAATCCGGTATCGGGTCGATGGTGTGGACCCGGCTCCGGATGAAGCGGATGCCTTTCTGCTTGGCATTTTCATAGAAACGCTCAAACTCCTTGCCTTGGGTGCGCATGTCCATGAAGAATATCGAGCACTCCAGGTCATCCCCGGCGTGCTCCTTGGCGATGACGGCCTCCTTGATGGCATACATGCAGCACACCGATGAACAGTAGGCGTTGTCGCAACGGTTCAGGTCCCGGGATCCCACACACTGGAACCAGGCGATCTTTTTGGGTTCCTTGTGATCGGACAGACGCACCAGGTGCCCCATGGTGGGACCAGATGCACTCAGGATGCGCTCCATCTCCATTGAGGTGATCACATTGGGATGGTTGGCATAATTGTAGGCGTCGAACCTGGATGGGTCGAAGGGGCTGAAACCCGGTGCGAGAATCACGGAGCCCACCTTGAGGGTCACATCCTCGGGCTTGTCCTCGTAGTTGATCGCCCCGGTGGGACAGAGCTTTTCGCAGTTGCCGCATTTGTTCTTGGTCAGTTTGATACAGGCATCCCCACGGATAGCATATTTCAGCGGAACGGCCTGGGCGTATTCCACATAGGCGGCCTTGCGCTTGGAAAGGCCCATGTTGTAGCTGTCGATCACCTTTTTCGGGCACTTTTCTGCACACGCCCCGCAACCGATGCATTTGTCCATATCGATATATCGCGGCTTTTTGACGATTTCGACGCTGAAATTACCCGCTGTGCCCTTTATCTCTTTGACTTCGCTGAGCGTTACAAGCTCAATGTTCAGATGCCGGCCGACCTCGACCAGTACAGGGGAGATAATTCACATCGCACAGTCATTGGTGGGGAATGTCTTGTCCAATTGAGACATCACCCCACCGATGGAGGCAGATTTTTCGAGAAGGTAAACGTAGTACCCGGAATTTGCCAGATCAAGGGCGGACTGCATGCCGGCAATACCGCCGCCTACGACCAGAACAGAACCAATTACATCCTTTGCCATTGTTTCGTTCTCCTGATAAGATGAAATCGCTTGATCGCCTACCTTTAAGGTGCAGAATCGATTGAGATTCCAACATTTGATATGTTACAAACCAAATGAGTTTCCTATATGCCACGCATGGGCTTGTCAATAAAATTCGCCAGATGTAAATGGTTTCCTCGAGTCTTTTTTTGTGGGCATATGCATTAAAAACGCCTATTTCGATCTTCAGATGATAGCTCCCAGAGCGCCGGCACTAAAATCCAGGCAACAATCGGTAACCATGGAAGAACGTGCTATTGCCGGATGGCGGCATATTGTTCAATTTGAGCATTTGATTATTAAAACAAAATGTGCCATGAAGCAAGCATGCTTGGAATCATGGGCGAAGAAGTTTCCATCCACCATTAATCGAGCCGCATGATGGCGATTCAGGGGAAAAAAAACAGCAGCCAGATCATCGTCATCGACAATCGGCTGAATGTCCGAAATGGCACGCCAGGAACCGGACATCTGTTCCACCTGGTTTCCGGAAATCCACTGCCATTGGATGCAATTTACTGCAGTGAGGACCGTTGCAGGCTTGAAGCGGCCTTGAAAGGCGCCATCACATCAGGCGTTAGCTCTGGTGAAATGGTGATCCGGTTCAAGAGTTCAGGTCAAGCACCTGTTGCGATGACGGTCATGGTGTCTCCCCTGTTCAAGGATCTGTCAATTGTCGATGGCGCCATCCTAAGCTTTCATGAATCCCATTCTGCATCCAAATCGTTTCAGAAAACACCCATCAAAGCCTTAGGTGAGGCCATTAACGTCCCGGTGGCCCATCAAACGCTGGTGGAGTCCATCCCCGAAGGCGTGTTCACCATTGACCTGCAATGGCGAATCATCTCTTTTAACCGGGAAGCAGAAGTGATCACCGGTTTCAGCAAAAAAGAAGCCATTGGCAGACATTGCTGGGAGATTTTCCAATCCGACATGTGCAACCTTAACTGCCCCCTGCGGCAGGCCATGGAACAGGGGCGTTCCCATATGGATCAGGATGTGCGTATGATCCGCAAGGGCGGTGAAGCGCTGACCATACTGGTCAATGCCGGGTTGCTTAAGACAATGACCGGCAAGGTGATCGGTGCCGTGGAGACTTTCCGGCCATTGGCCAATAAAGAGGCCCGGACAGAAAAAACAAAAAAAATATCCTTCCCAGACATCATTGGTCAAAGCGCTGTCATGAAACGGCTGTTTTCGATGTTGACGGATATTGCGGCCAGCGACGCCAACGTGCTTCTTGCCGGTGAAAGCGGGACCGGCAAAGAATTGGTTGCGCGGACCCTGCACAACCATTCGCCGCGTGGCCGTAAGCCGTTTGTGGCCGTCAATTGTTCTGCCCTGGCGGAATCCCTTTTGGAATCGGAGCTTTTCGGCCACGAAAAAGCGGCCTTTACGGGTGCCGCCGAAGGTAAGATCGGGCGGTTTGAAATGGCTCGCGGAGGGACCCTATTTCTGGACGAGATCGGTGACCTGAAGCCAGAATTGCAGGTCAAACTGTTGCGCGTATTGGAGCAGCGAGAATTCGAACGCGTGGGGGGCACCCGCACCCTTCCCATGGATGCCCGGATCATCAGCGCCACCCACCAGGATCTTCGCGTGGCCATGGCTAACGGCACCTTCCGCGAAGATCTCTATTACCGTCTGCGAACGGTACCGTTGACCATCCCGCCGCTCAGGCACCGGTTGGAGGATATCCCCTTGCTGGTGGATTTTTTTATCCACCGCTTCAACCGGTCTTTAGGAAAACAGGTCAGCGCCGTTGACGATGCCGTCATGGGGCTGTTCATGCAATATCACTGGCCGGGCAATGTGCGTGAACTGGAAAGGACCTTGGAGCACGCCTTTGTATTTGTCAAAGGCCGGACTATTCAGCCCCATCACCTGCCTGCACCGGATGAATTCAGCCCGGTCAAGGGATTCGGAATGCCGGAAGAAAGAGCCTGCAAACCTACCCGTGAAGCCATTGTAAAGGCTCTCGCCCAGACTGATGGCGCTCGCGCTGATGCGGCCAGGTTTCTGGGCATCAGCCGGACCTCACTTTGGCGGCGCATGAAGGCTTTCAAGATCAGTTAACGCTGCCGCACTTCCTATGCTCAGTCCCCAAAGCCAAATCGATCCGTTTTATCAACAACCCGCTGTTTCAGCAGCTGAAACGTTTCAGGTGCTGAAACGCTGCATTAAACGTTGTAATGCAACCACTTAGGTCTATACTCGCCCCCAATGTTTCAATTCTGTTTCAGCGGTCGCCCGGCTAACCGGTGCCCATTCGAGGACATTCAGCTCTACCCCGTCGGTAATCTTTCCTCTACAATACATGAATCTACCATAATATCTGACGGTTAAAAATTATTCCAGCGGCTGTATGATCGGCGGTGGAATGCGGCAACGGGTTGGCCTGTCAATTGCTGTTGCATGGGTTGACACCTGTTTCAACCCTCAGCCTTGCCCGTCAACCGTGGAGCCCGTGATGAACCCCTCGAATGATAAACCGTCTGTCGACACCGATACCCGATCGATTGAACCGGTGGATTACCGGCACCTGGTTGAAACCCTTCCCGAAGGCGTTTTCACGGTCGATGACCAGTGGCGAATCACCTCTTTCAACAAAACGGCTGAAACCATCACCGGTTATTCGCAGCCGGATGTGTTGGGGCGGCGATGCTGGGAAATTTTCCGCGCTGACGTATGTCGTTGCGACTGCCCCATGGCCATGGCCATGAAAACGGGTAAGACACGGTTCGATCAAGAAGTCTGCACCTTCAATCGCCACGGGAAGCGCCAGACCCTGATGGTCAACGTCAGTGCGATTCAAAATGAAAAGGGCAATGTCGTGGGGGCAGTGGAAACCTTCCGCGCGGCGCTGTGGGATGCCCGCAAAAATGCCCTGCTTGGTACCAACGCATATGGTATCAAGGGAATAGTGGGAAAAAGCGAATCCATGCGGTCGGTCTTTTCCATCCTGCCCGACGTGGCAGCCAGCCTTGCCAGCGTGTTGATCTGTGGAGAGAGCGGAACTGGCAAGGACCTGGTTGCCCGGGCCATTCACGACATGTCACCTCGACGCAAAGGACCGTTTGTTGCCGTCAACTGCGCATCCCTGGCCGAATCACTGCTGGAATCGGAATTGTTCGGCCATGAAAAGGGGGCCTTCACCGGGGCTGAACGGGCCAAGCCGGGGCGTTTTGAAATGGCCAACGGGGGGACGCTGTTTCTGGACGAAATCGGGGAGCTGAAACCGGAACTGCAGGTCAAGCTGTTACGCGTCATCGAGCAGCGCGAGTTCGAGCGGGTGGGCGGCACCCGCGCCATCCCCATGGGTGCCCGCATTATCAGCGCCACCCACCAGAACCTGTCCGCGGCAATGATCGGAAACCGCTTCAGAAAAGACCTGTATTATCGCCTGAGAACCGTTCCCATAGACATTGCCCCCCTGCGTGAGCGGCCCGATGACATCCCCTTGCTGGTTGATCATTTTATCCGGCAATTCAATTGCCGGTACGAGAAAACCGTCCGTTCCATGGACCCGAAAGTACTGGACAACCTGCAAACATACCACTGGCCAGGCAATGTGCGCGAACTGGAGCGCTGCATCGAACATGCCTTCGTCTTCGTCAAGGGACCGGTTATTTTTGCCCGCCACCTGCCGGATCTTCGCGAAATGGAAGACGCCCCGCCACCTCCCAGACATCCCCAATCGCGCCGCATTTCATCTCCCCCGTTCCGGATCGATCGCAAGGCGATCATGACCGCATTGGCCGATACCGGCGGCCGCCGGGAAGCGGCCGCCCGTGCCCTGGGTATCAGTCGGACGTCCATGTGGCGTCGAATGAAACAATACGGCCTGCTGTAACCGGTTTCATTTGTTTCGCTGTCTGATGAAACGCCGTCACATTTAAACAATATGATTTCAGATAAATGAAAGACTCCACCCACACCGGTTGAAACCGTTTGAAACGTGAAAAGCGTTTCATTGCCGCTCAAACAGGTCTCCGAACGATCGAAGAATCAACAGGACAGAGGAATATAGATAAATTTCAATATTTTATAATCTTGGCACAACGATTGCCATGTGATCGTCAAACCGCGGGCAGCTGCCCGATCAACACGACACCGAAAATAAAGGAGGTTGGTAATGGCCCATGTTGGCAAAGATATGGATACGATCTTGGAACAGTATCCGACAAAACCTGAATACTTGATCTTCCTTCTCCAGGACATCCAATCCAGTTACGGCTATATCTCCCAGGAATCCATGCAGCAGGCCTGCGACCATGCCGGGGTGCCGCTGACCCAGGCCTATTCCGTTGCCACATTTTATCAGTCCTTTCGCCTGGCTCCCTCCGGCGAGCACGAAGTGCGCGTCTGTCTGGGAACGGCCTGCCATCTCAAAGGCGGGCAGCGCATCGTTGAAGAACTGGAACGCCGGCTGGATGTGGAGGCCGGTGGAACCACCGCCGATATGCGCTTCACCTTGAACACGGTCAACTGTGTCGGCGCCTGCGCCCTGGCACCGGTGGTGGTGGTTGATGACGATTATCATGCCAACACCACGGCCCGCAAATTGGAAAAACACCTCAAGAAGCTTGAGTACGATGCCACGGTGGACGGGGAGGGCCAGGGTCATGTTTAGTCGCAGCAGCGCATTGAAGGTGGACAGTCCGCGTCTTGAATCCGCCGGGGCCTTGAACGCCTTTCGTAGCGATCTGATTGCCAGGCAGGATCCAGACCAGACCCTCGTCGTGGTCTGCCACGGTACCGGGTGCATGGCCAACGGCAGCACCAAGGTGACGGCGGCCTTTCAAAAGGCCTTAGCGGGCGCCGACATAAAAGCCAAGGTGATGCCCGGGATCAAGACCACCGGCTGCCAGGGATTCTGCTCCCGGGGGCCGCTGGTGCTGATCCGACCGCAGGGTTTGTTTTACCAGCGGGTCAAGGAAAGGGATGTCGAAGAGATCATCCAGCGCACCCTGATCGAAGGTCAACCGGTGGAACGGCTGCTCTACAAAGACCCCCAGACCGGTGAACGCATTCACACCGAGCAGGAGATTCCCTTCTACAAACTTCAGCAACGGGTCGTGCTTCACAATATCGGCAAAATCGACCCCACCGACATCACCGATGCCATTGCCGCCGGCGCCTACCAGGCATTGGCCAAAGCACTGTCCGGCATGACACCGGAACAGGTGCTGGCCGAAGTGGAGCAATCAGGACTGAGAGGCCGCGGTGGGGCCGGGTTTCCTACGGGTCGCAAGTGGCGTTCGGCGCTGGCCGCCATCGGGAAGAAGGGCCGCCCGGTATATGTGGTGGTCAACGGAGATGAAGGCGATCCCGGTGCGTTCATGGACCGTACCATCATGGAAGGCGATCCCCATGCCGTTTTGGAGGGGCTGATTCTCGGCGCCTATGCCCTGGGTGCCGAACAGGGCTACCTGTACGTGAGAGCCGAGTACCCCCTGGCGATTCAGCACCTGGAGATCGCCATGGCCCAGGCCCGTGAACTGGGCCTTTTGGGCGACAACATCCTCAATTCCGGTTTTTCCTTCGATGCCCGCATCAACCGTGGCGCCGGTGCGTTCGTGTGCGGTGAATCGACGGCGCTCTTTACATCCATCGAAGGCAAGCCGGGCAATCCCCGGCCCAAATATACCCGCTCGGTGGAAGAGGGCTTGTGGGGGCGGCCCACCATTCTCAACAACGTGGAAACCTGGGCCAATGTGCCCCTGATCATCGACAAGGGCGGCGACTGGTATGCCGGTCTGGGTGTGCCCCACAGCACGGGGACCAAAGTCTTTTCCTTGGTGGGAAAGGTCAACAATGTCGGCCTGGTGGAAGTGCCCATGGGGGTTCCCGTATCACGCATCGTCGAAGCGATCGGAGGCGGCGTACCCGGCGGGGCGCCGTTCAAAGCGGTCCAGACGGGCGGTCCATCGGGCGGCTGCATTCCCTATGATCTCAAGGAGACGCCGGTAGACTTCGACTCGCTGACCCGAGCGGGCTCCATGATGGGATCCGGCGCCATGATCGTCATGGATGACAGTGACTGCGTGGTGGATGTGGCCCGCTACTTCCTGCGTTTCCTGGAAGAGGAATCCTGCGGCAAATGCCTGCCTTGCCGGCTGGGTCTGACCCGCATGCGCGAAATGCTGGACGCGTTCTCCAAGGGTATGGGAACCGAACAGGACATCGAGGATCTGATCAGCCTCTCCCAGGCCATCCAGGACGGCGCCCTGTGCGCCCTCGGTTCCAGTGCGCCCAATCCGGTATTGACCACCATCAAGTATTTTAGGGACGAATACCGTGCCCATTTCAGGGACCACAAATGCCCGGCGGGGGTTTGCAAGGATCTGATCACCTTCGCTATCGACCCGGAAGCCTGCACCGGTTGCCGCAGCTGCGCACGCCAGTGCCCCAACGACTGCATTTCCGGGGAAAAGAAACAACCCCACGTGATCGATGCCAGCCGATGCATCCGCTGCGGCATCTGCAAAGAGACGTGTAAATTCGATGCGGTGCGGGTGAGTTGAAGGGCGGCAGCCGCACCCAACCAATTGAGGAGCGAATTCAAATGATTCAATTTACGATCAACGATCAGCTGGTGGAAGCGCAAGCGGGGTGGACCGTCCTGGAGGCCGCCAGGGAGCACGGGATCGACATCCCCACGCTCTGCTATCACGAGGCCGTTGCCCCATCCGGTGCCTGCCGGCTGTGCATGGTGGAACTCAAAGACGGCAACTGGTCCAAATTGGTGGCCAGCTGCATCTATCCGGTCGCCGAGGGAATCCACATCTATACGGAAACCGAACGCGTGCAAAACGTCCGCCGCTGGATTTTTGAAATGCTGCTGGCCACCTGTCCGGCCAGTCCGGAAATCAGCGCCCTTGCCGAGCGGTATGGCGTGACATCGACCCGTTTTGCCGCCGCCGATCCGGACCGCACCTGTATGGTATGCGGACTGTGCTCCCGGGTATGTGAAGAAGTGGTCGGCCTGTCGGCCATCGCCACGGTGGACCGCGGTGTCTACAAACGGGTCGGCGCACCATTCTCCCGGCCGACGGATGTATGCGTGGCCTGCGGGTGCTGTGTGAGTGTGTGTCCCACCGGCGCCATGCAGTCCATATTCGATTCGGTTCGGGGCCTGCCGGCCACGTCGATGACTCAGCTAACCGCATGAAAAAGGAGAAACAAGATGAACGATAATGCCAGAATCGGGGTTTTTCTCTGCAGATGCGGTGAAAAAATTGACCCCCTCGTGGACCTGGAGACCCTGCGCGAGGACATCCGTACGGAAGACCAGGTGACCCATTGTGAAGTCCTCGCCTACCCCTGTCTGGGGCCTGGATTGGATCGTATCCGTCAGGCGGTGCTCGATGGTGGATTGAACCGGCTGATCATCGCCGGTTGTGAAGGTCGACTGATGTTGAAAAAGTTCGAAACCAATCTGGCACCCTGGAATTTTTTCAAAGGGCAGATTGACATGATCAATCTGCGCGGCCATGTGGCAGCGGTGTCGGACCTGTCGCCGGCAGACAAGGCCCGCAAGGCGGGCAAGCTGGTCCGGGCCAGTATTGCCGAGATGCGGGTGCTGACGCCTACCAGTCAGACCGTGAGATCCTTCGATGGCCCGGTGATGATTGCCGGTGGGGGAATTGCCGCGTTTGCGGCGGCCCAGCAACTGGCGCGCAGGGGCGTCGATTATCTCCTGGATGTCACGGCCACCGACCTGGAGGCCCTGATTCGCAAGGTCCATGAAAGCTATCCGGGGGAATGGGGCTACGATGAGCGCATGAAAAAAATGGTCTATGAAGCCATGACCAGCGACCATGCCACGGTCCTTCCCCCAGGCCAGTTGACCGGCCTGGCCGGCGTTACCGGGGATTACACCCTGACCGTCGAGAGCCCTGAAGGCGGGTTGCCGAGAAAGTACCGTGCCAGTGCGATCATTGCCTGCATCGACGCCCAGCTGCAGGCACCGGGGCCGGATTTCGGACATGACGGCCAATCGGTGATGATTCAATCGGAAATGGAAGCCTTCATCTTTCGACAGGGTGCACCCAAAGGAAGGGTGGTTTTCTGGGTCAGCGACTATGAAAGCGGCCAGGCTGAATTTGCGGCCCTCTCCGCCAAAAGTGCCTGGCGAATGGCCTGCCACCTGCGCGAAAGCGACCCGCCGGCGGATCTGACCATCCTGTTCAACCGAAACATGGAAATTCCGCTGACCGCAGCGGAACGCGCCGTCAACCGCAGGATGGACATCATGTGGGTGCCCTACGATCCTGCCGTCCGCCCCACGGTACAGTCCGGATTCATTACTTTCTGCGACCTGAAGGACCATGTGGAACATGAGATGGCCTGGGACCGCCTGGTCCTGTCACCGGTACGGGCGGTCGCCGGACCACCGCTGGAAACCGCCCGCGTCTTGGGGCTGGTTCACAAAGGGGGGCGTTTTCTCACCGGCCATCATGCCAAAGTGCGCCCGGAAATGATCGGCCGCGAAGAGACATACATGGCCGGCAGCGGCCGCTACCCCTGCAATCTGGAGGAAGCCCTGAACCAGGGGCGCCGCGCCGGCAACCGAACCGCTGCGATGATTGAGAAAGCCGCGGCCGGGGAGATCCAGATCCCTCGTATCGTCTGTGTGGTCGACCCGGACTTGTGTGTGGGGTGCGGCCAATGCCAGGAATTGTGCGACTGCGGCGGTATCGGAGTGGCTGAAGGGCCCGGTGGGGGACTTCCCCGGGTGGTGGATCCCATGGTTTGCACCGGGGGCGGTACCTGCGCCGCCGCCTGCCCGTATCACGCGCTGGTACTGCAGAACAACACCAACGACCAGCGTGAAGCCCGGGTGGCCGCATTGGCCGGGCAACTGGCAGCTGACGAAGTCATGGCTTTCGGCTGCGTATGGGGTGGTTTGCCTGCCGCGGACAATGCCGGCAAAATGGGGCTGAAGTATGATCCGCGCCTGCACCTGCTGGGCGTCCCCTGTGTGGGGCAGATCGACCCGTCCGTCATGGCCCGTGCGCTGAAAGAGGGTGCATCGGGTTTGATTCTCATCGGCTGCCTGCCCGAGGAGTGTCATCATTCTTATGGATTGGATCACGCATGGAGCCGGGTCAATGTCGTCAAAAAGCTGCTCACCCTGGCCGGCATCGACCGCCGCCGGATTGCCCTGGCCCACGCGGACCTGAACAAACCCGACGAATTTATTGTCACCGTGGATAGCTTCGTCCGCAATATCAACTCACTGGGCCCGCTGGAACGGACCCCCGCAGCCAAGAGCAGACTGCAGACGGTCTACGACCTGATTAAAACCAACACCCGGGTGCGGGCCCTGCTGTCCGCCAGCCTCCGCCGGCCATGGGAAGATGCGTATCGTGGCGATCAACGCCACGCCCTGGAGTATGACCGGGATTTCAGTGCTGTGCTGGAAGAGGAATTCATGAACCAGCAATTGCTTCAGTTGCTGCGCAAAGAAAAACGCCCCTTGAGACTGCGTGAATTGGCCAGCGAGCTGTGCAAAAGTGAATCCCGGGTGGCCGAAGGACTTCTGGAACTCGTATCCGGGGGTATGGTCAACCTTTCTCACAAGGAGCGAGAAGCCATTTACAGGGCAGTCAACTGATCGATTCGAATCCAGATTTCCTGCGCCGGTTTTCCCGCGTTCGGGAAAACCGGCGTCCTTTGCCGGACCAGTGATCCCACCATCCTGCTCGATCCATACTCCATCAGCCCCATGCCGATAACAATCGTGAAGACCATGTGATCTTTCTTAACATGTTTGACCAGCCGTCTACACGGCCTGCGCATTGATCGATATACAGGCCCTATGCCTTTTTGCTATTTCATCAACATGCCGGGGGCGCAGCGGTTGCCCCGTTCCGAATGCAGCCTTTCTACCCAGGCCGATTTTAACAGAATGCCGAGCGCTGGGTTGTCATTCTGATGATCGTGCCGACTTGACGAGGCAATCGAATAGAGATAGAAATCTGGATAGTTGTGATACATTGACAGGCAGCGCAATCATCCAGATCGCACAGATTCGGGAATCCCATGACTGACATGCCAGCGGTCGAGGCGCCCAAAATCATCCTCATCGTCGGACCCACCGGCGCCGGCAAAACCACCTTTGCCATCGACCTGGCCCGGCGGTTCAACGGCGAGATCGTCGGGGCCGACTCCATGCAGATCTATCGCTGCATGGACATCGGCACGGCCAAGCCCACGCCGGCGGAGCGGGCGGCGTCTCCCCATCACATGATCGACATCGTGGATCCGGACCAGGATTTCGATGCCGCCGCCTATGCAGACATGGCCACCGGCATTATCCGACAGGTGATCGATCGGGGGCGCACCGTGTTTGTCGTGGGGGGGACCGGGTTTTACATCAAGGCGCTGACTCATGGCCTTTTCGAGAAAGGGCCCTCGGATCCGGCGGTTCGCCGGCGCCTGAAACAACAGCTGGAATCGGAAGGGGCCGCCGTGCTGGCCCGCCGGCTGAAGGAGATCGACAGGCCTGCGGCCGAAAGGATTCACCCCAATGATACCTATCGCATCATCCGGGCGCTGGAGGTGTTCGAGGTCACCGGCGAACCCCTGACGGATTTTCACCGGCGACACGGGTTTCGAGAACAGCGCTTCAACACCTTGGAATTCGGCCTCTCCTGGCCCCGGCCGGTGCTTTACGACCGCATCAACCGGCGGATTGACGCCATGATGGCCAACGGCTTTCTGGATGAGGTGCGGCGGTTGATGACCAGTGGCTGCGGCAGTGACCTCAAATCCATGCAGAGTTTGGGATACCGGCACCTGGCTGCGGTGGTCAGGGGCGATACCCGCCTGGCGGATGCGGTGACGATGATGAAGCGGGATCACCGCCGCTACGCGAAACGGCAGTTGACATGGTTCGGTGCCCGCCCGTCGGTCCAGTGGTTGACCCCGGATCAAACAGAGCCGGCGGCTGAACGGATCCGTGCATTCCTTTCATGACCGGCGAACATTCTGCTAAAGGCGTGAGCGAAAAAACCGATGATAGAACCGTGGCGCCGAACAACGCTGCGGTCGGCAAATGGCGGCCGGAACAACCGCCTCGGGTTCTGCCTGCGATTGACCGGTAAGACCGTTGGCCTGTTTTTAGTCGTATGGATGGGTGAGGTCACCCTTAAAGACCGGCGCAGGTGAATTGGTCAAAAAAACGGTTCCAGCAACCTGGAGGAAGACATGACATCCCCCATCCGTGTGCTGGTGGTCGACGATGAGCCGTCCATCCGCAACAGCCTGGTTGAATTTCTTGAAGATTGCCAGTTCGAGGTGTC
Organism: Desulfosarcina sp.; assembly: GCF_055467485.1. NCBI lineage: Bacteria > Pseudomonadati > Thermodesulfobacteriota > Desulfobacteria > Desulfobacterales > Desulfosarcinaceae > Desulfosarcina > Desulfosarcina sp. The sequence goes on from NZ_JBUOIV010000016.1 coordinate 50,430, forward strand.
GGCTGCGGACAGTGCCGAAGGTGCGCTGGACCTGGTTGCCCGTTTCCCTTTTGATGTAGCCCTGGTGGATATCCGCCTGCCCAAGCTGGACGGCGACTCGCTGATCCTCCAAGCGCATGTGCTGCGCCCACGGATGCGCTTTCTGATCCACACGGGATCGGTGGAATATAAACTGCCCGATGAATTGAAAACCGTCGGGGTGGCCCAGGAGCATATTTTCCTGAAACCGCTGATGGATTTATCGGTGTTCAAGGATGCCATCTGCAAACTGGTATCCCCGGACGGCTGATCCGCCCCTACCGGCCAACCCGCAGACAGCCGCTGCCCGGCGGTCAGACGATCTGTGTACCTGCATTCGTTCGAATCGGAGTCCGCGTTGACCTTCGCCAACATCCCTGAACCTGTCGACACCATGCGGGTCTGTCCAGCCACCGGACTGCCGGTAATATCGCGGCCGGATTGGACCGATCGCCCCTTTGGCAGCGACTACCGGCTGACCACCCGGGTGATCGGGGATCGTATCCTCTTAAACCAACCCTCCGGTCATGCCGAATTGAAGGACATTGTCGAATCGCTGGCCCTGACGGATGCCATTGTCAGCGAACATATCGATCCGTCGGCCGGTTACGTGCACATTTCCAACTACTCCGGCATGCGCGGCATTACCCACGAGGCCCGCAAGTACTATATCCGTCATATGGAGCGCCGGGAGCATATGTTGGGGCTGATCTATTTCGGCGTCAGCCCGCTGTTCAGCGTCATGATCAAGCTGGCCAAGCGGTTGAGCATCGTCCGGTTCAACGTCCAGATCGCCAAGGATTACCATGCCGCCATGTCGGCGGCCATGCGACTGACCGGCATCGATGCGGTGCGCACGCCGCCCGATGAATGCGAACACCGGCTCCGGGATGCCGGGATTACCGAGCATTACGAAAAGGGTCACCACATCCTTCGCTGCGACCGCTGGCGCTTGACGCTGGACGACTACTCACTGATCGTGGAGGTGATCGACCGGCGCATCTATCATGCCTTTTCCTCGGGGGTCTTGAGGGGTTGCCACGTTGAACCCGTGGCACGGCTGCGGGAGCGGGTCCGCCAGATGATCGGCCTCGACAAGGGGTTTTGCGCCATCGTCACCGGTACCGCCGATACCCACGCGACCGACCGTAAGGCCAGACGGCAGTATATGGCCTCGCTGAAGGATTGGCATCGACGATACCCCATGGCGCTTTACGTCTTTTACAATGCCAAGCGGTTTGTCCGCACCGCGGCCATGCTGGCCATTCCCTTTATGCCGTTTGCGGTTAAAGTCTCCCGGGATCTGGCGGGTGCGCTCGACCTGGTGGACCGGTTCGCCTATCCTTTTGCTGCGGGTGCCGGGGATGGTTTGGCCGCGGGGAAGACCGTTGCCGAAGACCCGGTTCATGTGGTTCATCAACTGCTCCAGTTCATTGGTGACATCGACTGGGAACAGTCTGGATCGCCGGCTCCCGACCGCGTGGGCAGGAACCACCCCTTTCGCCCCGTGTTCGATGCCATCGCCCTGATCAAAGGGGAACTGGATGGACTTTTCGAGGAGCGCAGCCGGGCTGAAAGGGCGCTCCAGAGGAACCGCCAGCGCTTCGAGGAGGTGTTGAAGCACTCCCGGGATATTCTCTTCAAGCGGGATCTTCGAAACGGCGCCTACGAATACGTCAGTGAAGCCAGCACCCACTTGCTGGGGCTCAGCCCCGAGGCCATCTGCCGGATGGGCTTTGCCGGCGTGCAGTCCATGGTTCACCCGGAGGACCTTCCCCGTTTTCTGGCATTCAACCAGAAACTGAGGGAATCTGCCGATACGGCCAAGGACGGCCATGTGATCGAGTACCGCCTGCGCGACACCCATGGACGGTATCACTGGTTCAGTGACAGCCGCGCCATTGTCCGGAATGCGGGGGGGGAGCCGGTTTTTGTCATCGGCAGCAACCGGGATATCACCGACCGGAAGCTTGCTGAGAATGAACTGAAGACGTCCCACGAACGATTCACCACGGTGCTGGACAGCATCGGCGTCCACATATACGTGGCCGACATGGAGACCTTCGAAATCCTGTTCATGAATCGGGCCATGCGTGATGATTTTGGTGACGCCCACATGGGTGACCGGTGTTTCGAAGTCTTTCGCAACGCCACGGAGCGCTGCCCCCATTGTACCAACGACAATTTGCTCGACGAGAATGGCCAGCCCACGGGCGTTCACACCTGGGAAGGCCTCAATCCCTTATTAAACCGGTGGTATCTCAATCACGACCGTGCCATCCGGTGGGTGGACGGACGCCTGGCACGGCTTCAGATCTCCATGGACATCACCCGAATCAAAACCCTGGAAGCGGAGCGACAGGAGGTCGCCGAACGGTTGCGCCACACCCGCAAGCTCGAGGCGGTGAACACGATGGCCGGTGGCGTGGCCCACAATTTCAACAACCTGCTGATGGTGGTGCTGGGTAATCTCGAGTTAATGAGAATGAACGCGCAGGAAGGGAGCAGCCTGAGCCGCAGGATCGATGCCGCCGAAAAAGCCGCTCAACGGGCTGCCGACCTGAGTACCCTCATGCTTACCTATGTCGGGCAGACCCGCATCGATCCCCAGACCATTGACCTGAACACCGTTTTGTCAGAAATGGTGGATGTACTGAAAACCACCGTGGCTGAAAAGGCTGCCCTGGTGCTGGCGCCGGTCGACCGCGGTGCATGGATCCATGCCGATGCCTCCAAGGTGTGCCAGGTGATCACCAACCTGGTTACCAATGCACTGGAAGCATCAGGCGACCGACCCCTTGAGATCCGTCTCGGCGTTGGGTCCCAGTACTGCGATGACGCCCAGCTTTTCCGGCTGGCGCCGGGAGAAAACTTGCCCGCGGGCCGCTATGTCTGGTTGCGGGTCTCCGACAATGGCCGGGGCATGGATCAGGAGACATTGGAAAAGGTGTTCGATCCCTTCTTTACCACCAAATTTACCGGCAGAGGCCTGGGAATGGCCGCCGTCATGGGCATCATGCGGGCCCACCGGGGTGGCGTGCGCATTGACAGCCGGCCCGATGCGGGCACCACCGTTACCGTCTATTTCCCTGAATTCGAACAAACCGCAGCCGTGCGGTTACCGTCACGGGGGGCGACTGCCCGAGCCGTCCGTCAGCGCCGGGGGACGGCGCTGCTGGTTGACGATGAACCCCTGGTACTGGAACTGGGCACACAGATGCTTGCCCTTTTGGGTTTCGATGTGCTGACTGCCATGGACGGCATCGAGGCGCTGGCGGTCTACGAAGCCGACCGCGATCGAATCCGCCTCGTCGTGTTGGATATCAACATGCCCCGGATGGGGGGACGGGAAACGCTGGATCGGCTGCGCGGCAGGGATGCCTCGCTGCCGGTGCTGGTAACCAGCGGCTTCATCGAATCCCAGGCCCGGGAAAAGCTGGGGGGGCTCAGGGTGGATGGTTACATCAAAAAACCGTTCCGTGTTGACCAGCTGCAGGAAAAAATCGACGCCATCTTCAGCCGACCGGTCAAATGATCCCGGCCAGGTGGATATGGATCCGGTTGGACGGCCGAGTCTGGTCCATTTATCATGCGGTTTGATTATTTTTTCAATGGTTGAGCCGCGGGTTCAGGGTTCCTTTCAAGGTGGTGCTTGGGAATTCGGACCCTGAAGACCGACCCCTCGCCCGGTTTGCTGGCCACCTTAATCGTGCCACCATGCTGGCCGATGACACGGTTGGCGATAAACAATCCCAGACCCGTACCCCTTCTCCCCTTGGTCGAGTAAAAGAGGCTGAACACCCGGTCGCAACTGTCCTTATCCATGCCGATGCCGTCGTCGGCAATGGAAAAAACGATTTCATCGTCCGAATCAGTGATGTTTAAATCGATCTGGTGGGTCGGCATGCGGTGGTCTTTCAGACAGGCGTCCACGGCATTTTCCAGGATGTTGACCAGGGCCGCCTGCAGGTAATCGGCGTCCACTTGCATGGTGCCTTCGGTTTTGTCAAAATCACAAACCAGCCGGATGCCGCATCCGTCAATGCGGGGCTGGATGACCCGGACCAGATCCTCGGCAAAATCGCTGATCCGGACCGGGGCTCGCTTCAGTTCCCGTTCCTTGGCATAGTAAAGGATGTCCAGCACCATCTTGCGGATGCGCTGGACCGTCTCCTGGGCGGCCTGGCAGCCTTCTTCCGCACGCTGGTAGTCTTTTTTGTTCAACCCCGATGACACCAGGTAGAGACCGCCGTCCAGGCTGGTAAGCAGCCCCTTCATGCCATGGGAGACGGACCCGATCCTCAGGCCCAGGGAGGCCAGATGATCCTGGAGTTCGGTCTTCTCTTTCAACAGCTGCTCCAAACTCCGGGTATAGTCCTGCAGCTTCCGGCGCATGGCGATCTTTTCCCGAGCCCGGCGCAGAGCAATTTCCAAGGCATCCACATTGATGGGTTTGGTTATAAAATCAGTTGCTTCGTATTTCAGGCTGCGAATGGCCAGGTTCATGTCTCCATGGCCGGTAATCATGATGACTTCGGTTTCCGTATTTTCGTGCTTGATTTTTCGCAGCAGTCCGATGCCGTCACCTCCGGGCATCTTGATGTCGGTGATCACGATCGGGGGATGCTCCTCCTGAAAGCGGTCGAAGGCCATTGCAGCGTTTTCCGCCTCCACGGTTCGGTAGCCCATGTCTTGCAGGGAGATGGCCAGGACCTCCCGGATATCCGGTTCGTCGTCGACGATCAGGATCGTTTTGTCATTGATATCATTCATCGGGGGGCTCCGTCTTGCCGTGGGTGGAAGCGGTCGTGGCGTCCGTTGAATCGACCAGTGGAAATCGCAGGATGAAGCAGGTGCCATGGGGGGTGTCGGGAACGGCCTCGATGCTACCGCCGCACTCCTTAACGATGCCGTAGCTGATGGAAAGCCCCAGCCCCGTGCCTTTGCCCACCTCTTTGGTGGTGAAAAACGGTTCGAAGATTTTCTCCGCCAAATTGTCCGGTATGCCCGTACCCGAATCGCAGACCCGGCATACCACCCACGGACCCTCTATACCTGTCCACAGGCGGATGGTTTTTTCTTCGCCGGCTTCACCCGCCGGCCGGTCTCCGCATCTGGATTCGATGGCATCACGGGCATTGAGCAGCAGATTGATGAACACCTGTTCCAACCGGCTCGGGTCGGCATGGATGCGCGGCAGCGGTTCCCGGATCTCCCACACCACCCGGATGCCGCGTACCTTGAGCTGCTGGCTGAAAATGTCAAAGGCGCTTTTCAAGACCTCATTGAGCTGAACCATGACCATCTCCATGTCCGATTTCCTGGCAAACTGGCGCATGTGGTTGATGATCCTGGCGGCCCGGTCCACGTTGCCGTCCACCTTGGCCAGCATGGTGGCCAGCACGTCCGGAGCGATGGCTTCCGATGCGTTGAGCTTTTTCATGAAAAAACTGCTCACCGTTTTGATCACGGAGAGGGGCTGGTTCAGTTCGTGGGCGACACCCGTGGCCATCTCCCCCAGGGTGGCCATCTTGCTGGCCTGGATGAGCTGTTGTTCGGTCTCGAGACGCTTGGTAATGTCGCTGGTGGTTACCAGAAACACTTTCTGGCCGGAGTATTCCGACGGGGAGATGCGGATGTTGACGAACAGACCCTTGCCCTGTCGATTCAAGTGGCGGGCCTGGTTGATGACCGAACAGGTGGCGACCTTGAAGGCGTAGTGATCCTGTTCGTCAGGCGAGAACAGGGTCATGAAGGAACGGCCGATCATCTCCTCAACGCTGAAGCCGTAGACGGCGGTGACGCTTTGGTTGCAGTCGACGATCTGCAGGGTCGCCACGTCCAGTACGAACACCGGGTTGGGAATGTTGCTGAAGATGGCGTGGTATTTCTTCTCCGATTTTTCCAGGTCCACTTCCAGCTGCCGGCGCTGGGTGATGTCCAGGGAGATCTCCATGGCGGCGACGATCTCGCCATTGCCGTCTTTGATCGGCGATGTGCGCACCAGCCAGTGCTTGGGTGAGCCGTCTTTGTCCAGCCCGCTCTCTTCGGCCTGGTGAGACAGGCCGTCGGCAAAGGTTTTCTCCACCGGACAGGAAACGCACCGCTGTCTTCTTCCCTTGTAGGCGTGGTAGCAGAAGTCACCCGGTTCGGGGGCAAAGCGTTGATAGAACTCCCGGTTGAATCGCAGCAGCCGGTAGTTGCGGTCCTGGACAGTGATCAGGCAGGGGACCCGTTCGAAGAGGTTCTGGTACTCGTCCCGCTGTTTGTTCAACTCCTTCTGATTCGAAGCGATCTCGTCGGACATCTGGTTGATCGCCACCGCCAGTTGCCCCAGTTCGTCGGCCTGGGGCATGTGAACTTTGCTGGCGTAGTCGCCCCTGGCGATGTGGCGCGTCCCGTCGATGAGGCGCTTGATCGGGTAGTTGACGAAGCGCAGCACGAACACGAAGATGATGGCCGCGGTGATGAGAAAGACAAAACCGGCCAGGCCGATAATTCCGCGCTCTTCCATCAGGATCTCGCGGTCGGTGTTCTCCAGGGAGATGACCACATCCAGAGCGCCGAGGATCTTCTTGTCTTCGGGGTGGATGTGGCAATCAGCGGTGCTGCAGCCGGGTTCGTTGCAGATGGGGCTGATGATGCCCAGGAGACGAAAGCCCGATGGGGACAAAAAAATGCGGGTTCGCTCTTCCAGCGGAACCGCCGCCATCGGGGGGTCGGTGCGATGGCAGATGTGGCAGGCTTCGGCCTTGATGTTGGTCGTCTGCTCCACTTCGGCGGGGTTGTTGGAGTATTTGATCTCCCCATCCTTGTTGTAGATGCGGATGTTCTTGATTTCGGGCTGGCGGCCGATGTTGTTGATGATCTGGTTGATTTCGTCCCGGGAGTTGAGCATCATGGCGTAGTGGGTACCCAGCCGGATCGTGGTGGTGAGCCTGTCCGTGCCGGTCAGCATATTTTTCACCATCTTCTCTTTCTGGTAGCGGATGTTGAAAAACGCCCAGGTAGCGATGGTGACCAGCAGCACAATGCCCACCGTAAGGATGAGTTTGGCGGCCAGGCTGTTGCGCAGGTTGTCGAAAAGACGGATCATGGGAACCCCTTCGGAAAATGACGATTGGGGGAATGCCGAATGTCAAAACCGAAATGTCAAATGAAGGACGGGTATCTGATTTCACTTTAACATCGGCAGGACACCTTCAACCGGCATTCGCCGTTCGGCCTAAAACATTGATTTGCCTATGGTTAAAGCTTCTCCCAAAAACCATCCATAACGGCCAGATTCAAATCAAGGCCGAGTTCATCGGCGTCGATTCCCATCGCCAGTCCCAGCAACTGCGGCAGGTAGAGCACGGTGATGGACAGATCCTCCCCGGCCAGGCGCGATGCCCTGGACTGCCAGCCGTCCAGGTTCATCTGGCACATGGGGCAGACCGTGACGATAAGGTCCGCCCCCCTGGCTGCTTTCAGGATGGCGCTGACCCGTTTAAGCCCCGCATCCGGCTGCGTGCTCACCAGCGATGCCCCGCAGCAGCGCCCGCCCACTTCCCATGGGTGAACGGCGGCGCCGGTGGCCTCGATCAGGGGTTCCATGGAGACCGGACGCTCCGGGTCGTCGAACTCCCGGTAGGGCCGCAGGCACTGGCACCCGTAATAGGCGGCTACGGTCAGGCCCGACAGGGAGCGGACCACCAGCGGGGCCAGCTGCCTGGCTCCCATGTCCACGGCCAGCACGTCCAGCAGATGGCGGACCCGGACGCTGCCGGTCGCCGTCAGATCAACGGCGGCCAGGGCCCGGTTGACCGTTGCCCGGGTCTTGGCATCACTGCGCAACGCCTCCCGGGCCTTTTTCAAATTCAGGTAGCAGGCGCTGCACGGCACCAGAACCTGACCGTCGGATGCCGTTTGTTCGGCCAGGGCCAGATTTCTGGCGCCGAGCGAGAGGCAGAGCAGGTCGCTGACGGGCGCCGCCGCACTGGCCCCGCAGCAGGTCCAGTCGTCGATTTCCGCGAGATCGACGCCGGCCGCGGCCATGGTCGCCCGGGTGGCCCGGTCGTATTCCCGGGCCGAGGCGATCAGGCTGCATCCCGGGTAGTACAGATAGTTCATCGGTGGCCCTCCTTTCCAAGGGGGGCTCCCGTTTTCCGCTCCAGGGCCGCCACCTTCTCGAACAGGGCATCCAAGGGCTTTCCGGATGGCCCGGCGAACCCCATCTCCACCTTGCCCTTGCCCATCAGTTTCAACCCCAGCGGCGCAAAGCGAAAGGCCGCCAGCGGACTTTTCATGGCCGTGAAGTAGCGGGTCATGAAGGCCATTTCCCGGATGCGGCCATGGCGCCGGACCGTCTGCATGAATGTCTCATAAAACAGGCGGCTGCTGCGATGGCGCGCTTCGCGCCGGGCAAAGGAGATGCTTTTGAGCGCCTCCATGGCTGCTGTGAGGGGGAGTCCGCGGGGACAGCGCAGGGTGCAGGTGTAGCAGTCCGAACAGAGGATGAAGGTCCGGCTGTCCATGACATCGGAAAGGCGACCCAGGATCACCAGCCGCCACATTTTTCTGGGCGTCAAGTCCATGTCCGGGGCGTTGGGACACGATGCGCTGCAGGTGCCGCACTGGATGCAGGCATTCACCATGCCGCGGATGTCGTTCAGGGCGCCGCGGTCGTCATCGGTGGCTGGCAATGCGCTTGTGAGTTGTGGATTCATGAACAGGTCCTTTAGTTATAGGGGGCACGGGAACAGCGCGCCGTTCCCCTACATCTACATCGCCAAAAGCGCCCCATCTATCGCACCAAACAGACTGCGGTGGGAGAATCCCTCTACGATGGACGCACTGTTGGGGCACACGGTGGCACAGTCGCCGCATCCCTGGCACATGGCCGGGTTGACCTCGACCCGCCCACCGTCGTCGTCCAGAAAACGGGCGCCATAGGGACAGGTCTCGATGCAGCGCAGGCACAGGGTGCACAAGCTGTGCCGTACGATGGCCGTTGTTCGGGCGGCCGGCAGCCGCTCGGCGCTCAGGATGGCCAGGGCCCGCCCGGCGGCCGCTTCGGCCGTGGCCACGGTTTCGGAAATGGACCGTGGTGACAGGGCGATGCCGCAGCCAAAAACCCCGGCCTTCACTGCTTCCACCGGCCGCCACTTGGAATCGGCCTCCTGAAAAAATCCGTCCCGGTCCCGTTCGACGCCATAGGCCAGGGCCAGTGTCTCCGGCAGGTGGGGCCGGATGCCGGTGGCCAGCACCAGCAGGTCGGCGATAATCTCCACCGGTGCGTCCAGGATGGGGTCGACAGTCCTGATCAAAACCGGTGCCTTGCCATTGGCGTCGATGCTGACCGTCGGCTTTTGGTCCGGCCGGTACTGGAAGAAGAGAACGCCCTGGCGGCGAGCTTCGGTGTACCAGGTTTCCGCCAGGCCGCAGGACATGATATCCCGGTAGAGGATGGCCACCTGGAGGTCGGGTTTCTGTTTTTTGAGCCACAGGGCCTGTTTCAGGGCGGTGGGGCAGCAGACGCGGCTGCAGTAGTTTCTGGGCTCCTCCCGGGAACCCACGCATTGGATCATGGCGACGGCGGAAATCGCGCCCGTGTCCAACCGGTTCTCATGAATGCGGGTTTCAAGTTCTTTTTGCGTGAGCACCGCTTCGCTGGTGCCGTAGCCGTATTCATCGGTGGGGGCTTCGCCGCCACCGGTGGCCAGGATCACAGCCCCGTGTTCCACGGTGGTGGTTGGTTTCTCGGCCGTTTCGATGGTCGAGAAAAAGTGGCCGGCCTGCCCGAACGCGCCGGCTACACGGCTGTCGGTCATCACCTCGATCCGGGGATGCGTTTCGATCCGACCGACGGTCTCTTCCAGGAAGGGGGCGATGGGCGTGCCCTCGATGGTCTGGTGGAGCCAGGCCAGATTGCCGCCCAGTTCCCCGGTGGATTCCACCAGGGTGACATCCACGCCATGGTCGGCCATGGCCAGGGCGGCACTCATGCCGGCGATGCCGCCGCCCACCACCAGGGCCCGGTTGACCACGGCCATGCCGCTTTCGAGGTTCGGCGTCGCCTGCTTCAGCCGGGCAATCCCGGCCATGATGGCGGCGGCGGTGGCCGGCGATGCCGGCGTTTCCCGGTCGTCCATGGCCACCGATTCGATCAATGCGGGATCCAGGGAAAAGCATCGGGCCAGGTCGCGGATGGGCTTTCCGTAGACAACGGTGGGGCAGGCAGCCACCAGTACCCGGTTGACATCGGCGGTATCGGTTTCTGTCAATGTCTCCCAGCCACCGGCCGTGCAGAGGCGTTCCAGAACCAGCACCCGGGCAATTGCCGGATCCTGCTTCAGCCGTGCCGACAGGGCCTTCATCGGTTGGTCCGTTCCCGGACGGGTGCCGCAGCGGCAGAGCGCCACCAGGATCCGGGGCCGCTGCCGGGATACATCCCGGTAAGCATCGGGGCCGGCGGTCTTATCAACCAGTCCGCCCCCGGCGTGGTGTATCGTCCGGGAGGCGTTGACGGCTGCCGAAGATGCGCGGATGACCGCCTCGGCGATATCGGTCGGCCCGGTGAGGGTTCCGCCGGCATAGATCCCGGTCCGTGAGGTTCGGGTGTCGGAAAAGGGGACCGTCTTGAGGAAACCGAATCCGTCGGTCTCGATGTCCAGTCCGTCGGCCATGGATGCCGTCTGCGGGTTGGCCCGCTGGCCGACGGAAAGCACCACCAGATCGAACCGTTTCTCGCGGATTTTCCCCGATGCGGATGTCCAGCGCAGGGCCACGTCATCGCTGTCCTGGGTGGGGGAGATGGAATGGACACGGCCCCGTTCCAGGCGGACGCCTTCGGGGGAGAGGGTCTGCTGGCCGTAGCGTTCGAAGGATTTGCCGAAGGTGCGCATGTCCATATAGATGATGGTGGCTTCAAAATCCTCACCGGCCACGGTCCTGGCGACTGCTGCCTCCTTGAGGGCGAACATGCAGCAGACCGTGCTGCAGAAATCGGCTCCGGACTGAAGGTCCCGCGAACCCACGCATTGGATCCAGGCGGCTTTTTTAACCGGTCGTTTGTCCGATGGGCGCAGCAGACGTCCGTTGTCGGGTCCTGTTCCGCTGAGCATGCGTTCGAATTCCAGGCTGGTGACCACATTGGGGACGACCCCGTACCCCATCGGGTTGTTGCCTTCGGACGGGTTAAAACAGGTGGTCCCGGTGGCCAGGACAACGGCCCCCACTGTTTCTTTGCGGTATCCGGTTTCCTCGAATGCCGCATACACGGACGCTACCTTGGGGATCAGGGCATCGGGTTCGAAGGGTTTGATCAGGTAGTCCATGGCCCCGATTTTCATGGCCTCGACGGCGGTTTCCACGGTGGCATAGGCGGTCATCATCAGCGTCTGGAGGGCCGGACGGATGAACCTGGCCTTTTCAAGCACTTCAACGCCGTCCATCCCCGGCATCTTGATGTCCAGCAGCATGAGGTGAAAGGGCGCCGCCGTCAGTTTATCCAGGGCCTCGGGACCGGATGCCGCCATTTCCACGGTGTATCCTTCCTCGTCCCCCAGCCAGGCATCCAGGGAGTTTCTCACGATGGATTCGTCGTCCACCACCAGGATGCGGAATGCCTGGCGGCCCATGGCCGACAGGCGGATGGCCCCGGTTGGACAGACCGGTTCGCAGGCCCCGCAGCGGGTGCAGGCCGCCGGGTCGATGGCAAAGACCTTGGGGATGTTGTGGGGAACCGGCAGATAGACGGCCTTGCGCCGGGTGAGGCCGGCATTGAAGGCGTCGGGGACGGACACCGGACAGGCCTCGCTGCACAGGCCGCAGCCGATGCAGCGCTCGGGATCGATGGGACTGGGGGTCTGGTTCAGGGACACGGTAAATCGCCCCGGTTCCCCCTCCACCGAGCCCAATGTTGTGCCCAGCATGATGTCGATGTTCTCGTGAAACAACCCTTTTCTCAGGCAGGTCTGGATGCCGGCATCCCGGTCGATCATGGGAAGCATCCGGCACATGCCGCAACGGTCCGTGGGAAACTGGTAGTCCAGCTGGCTCAGGATGCCGCCCATATGCGGCGCCCGGTCAGCCAGGGTCACCCGGTATCCCATTTGGGCCAGGTCGATGGACGCCCGGATGCCGCTGATCCCGGCGCCTAAAACGAGGGCCCTGCCAATTTTATGAGCCATCATGTTCTCCCCCGGAGATTACGGTCCATTTTCAAAGATGCCCCCCTATTTAATCCAACCCGACCACCTCGCTGTACTCCTCTTCCTCGAAAGCACTCATGGGCGGCTGCTGGGACAGGTCCAGGCCGGCCCTGTACCCGAAGGCGCCCTGGGTGTGGTGGGCCACGAAACTGAACAGGTCGGACAGGGGGATATCATTGGGACAGGCATTGGTGCACTGGCCGCAGCCCACGCAGGCCGTGCTCATGTGGGCCATGCGGGTCAGGTGGAAAAAAAGGGTGTCCGTGGGCATTTTGACGCTGCCCTTGCGCCGGGCCCACTGCAGGTATTGAAACGGTTCGTGGCGAAAGGTGTCGGTGGTGAAGACGCAGGTGGTGCAGTAGCACACCGGACAGGCCGCGCGGCAGTTATAACAGTTGACGCAGTCGGCCAGGTAGGTGCTCAGCCCCCGGATGCTTCCGGTGGCGTCCGCCACCGAGGCGAACATCTGCTCCCGGTATTGTTTGCGTTGATCCAGGATGGTGCCGATGGCGGTTTTACGCTGCGGTGCAGACGATTCCGCCGGCGGGAGGTCCAGGCCCGTGAGCACGGCTTCTCCCGGTTGCGTGTGTGCCCGGGCCGTCAGCCCGTTGGCCGGATCCGCGCCAAAAATCTCGACGACGATGTCGGCGCCGTCGGGAATCGGATGGGCGCAGGCCCGGCAGGCGGCGGTCAGGCTGGAGGCCTCATCGCCCGGGTTGGCGGAAAAGGCGACCGCGCAATAGGAATTGGTGGCCGCATCGGTTGTCTCGTGCCGATCGGCAAATGCCCTGAACGCGCTGTTGGACAGCGCACCCGGACAGTCGATGCCGACGATAACCAGGTCATCCCGCTTTCCCTGGTTCAGCTTGACCAGTTCATTGAATGCCCGAATTTCACAGGGGCGCAGGACGGCGGCCATCTTTCCGCCGGTCGGCAGCCGGGTGAGCTTGGCCAGTTGCTGCGCCCCGTTTACCGGAAAGGCCGGCGACAGCGGGTCGGCGTCCGCCAGTCGCGCCGGATCCGACACCAGCGTGGGCATGATCCGGTTCTTCACGGCCAGGCGGGTGGAAACCAGCATGGCCTCGATTCCCGATTTATCCATGACTGTGGCCAGAAAAGACCGAATGCCCGAAAGCCGGTCTTCGTTGTCGATGTCGATGCGAATTGCCTGTGTCATCTTTCTCTCCGATCAGATTACCATTTTCAGGTCGGGCAGCGTCGGACCCAGTTCACGGACCTGGGCCATTAGGTCGCCCATGATGCCGGCGAACTGGATGCCGTCGCTGGCGCCGATCCAGGTCAGTCGCAGGCGGTGGCTGTCGATGCCGAAGCGGGGCAGGATCTCTTTCAGCAGTTTGATCCGGCGGCGGGCCTTGTAGTTGCCGTTGATATAGTGGCAGTCGCCGGGGTGGCACCCGCTGACCAGGACCCCGTCCGCCCCCTCCAGAAAGGCCTTGATGACGTACTGGGGATCCACCATTCCCGTGCACATCACCCGGATCAGCCGGATGTTCGTGGGGTAGGAGAGCCGGGAGGTGCCGGCCAGGTCGGCGGCGGTGTAGGTGCACCAGTTGCAGACGAAAGCAATTATTGCAGGTTCGAAGCCGTCCATGAGAATCTCCCTATAAAAGCAGTGTTAGGTGTTAAGTTGCGGATCAGGTCTGATTCTACATAAAAATCGGAAGCATACTTTCACTTAAAACTTAGCACTTTCTGCTTAAAATTCTTTCAGCCCACGGCTGAGAGCGCATCCATAATGCCATCCAGTTCCGCAAACACCTGCTTCCCCTGAAAATGCCTGACCTGGGCCGCATTGGACGGGCAGGCGGTGCTGCAGCTGCCGCATCCCTTGCACAGGGCGCCGTTGACCACGCTGACCTGGCGCCGCGGGTCAAACTCGATGGCGCCGTAGGCGCACAGGTCGATACAGGTCCGGCAGCCGGAACAGATCTCCGGATCGATCCAGCTGATGGCCGACGGCACCTCCACCACCCCACGGGTGGCCAGGGCGAGGGATTTGGCCGCCGCACCGGAGGCCTGGGCCACGGTGTCGGGAATGTCCTTGGGCCCTTGGCAGGCGCCGGCCAGAAAGACGCCGTCCGTGGCCGTGTTCAGGGGCCCCAACTTGGGGTGCTCTTCCAGAAAGAACCCGTCCGCACCCGGGTTGACCCCGAAGATGCGACCCACATCGGCTGTGTCGGCGCGGGCTTCCATGGCGCTGCACAGCACCACCATGTCCACGGGAACCCGCACCCGTTCGCCCAGCAGGGTGTCCTCGGCGACAGCCACCAGCCGGCCGGCCTCCGCCTCGGATTCGGCCTGATCGGTGATTTCAGCCACCTTGCCGCGGATGAACACCGTGCCCTCCTCCTGGCAGCGGCGGTAAAACTCCTCGTAGCCTTTGCCGAAGCAGCGCTGGTCGATGTAAAAGTCGTAGACCTGGGCGTGGTGGCCCACCTTTTCCTTGATCAGGTGACTGTATTTGAGGGCAACCATGCAGCAGACCCGGGAACAGTAGGGATGGTAATTGACGTCACGGCTGCCCACACAGTGAACCAGGGCCACGCTTTGCGGGGGATCGGTGAAACCGTCGGCCTCGTCGCGCATGAGGATCTGCCCCCCGGTGGGGCCGGTCGCATTGCTCAACCGCTCGAACTCCAGGCTGGTGAACACGTTGGAATAGCGCCCGTAGCCGAAGGGTTTCATGGGGGTGGGATCCAGCAGATCATAGCCCGTGGCCAGGATAATGCTGCCCACCTGGATGGTTTCTTCGGTGGCTGCCATGCTGTGGTCGATGGCCTTGGCCTCGCATACCGAGACGCAGGCCATGCACTCGCTGCACACGCCACAGTTCAGACAGCGGGCGGCTTCCTGCCGGGCGGCCGCCTCGTCCATGCAGGCTTCGACTTCAGCGAAGGTGGTCGCCCGGGCCGCATCGGCGTGATGAGTGGGTTGAACCCGCGGCATCGGTTCGATGTCATCGGGGATGGCCGCCCAGTCGTTCCCCGGGGAGGGTCGGTCTTCCAGGCGACGGGCAAATTCATCCATGTCCTTGCCCTGGAGAAATTGCACCATCGCGTCCGCCGCACGGTGCCCGGCCGCCACTGCCTCGACCACGGTGGCCGGTCCAACCACGGCGTCGCCGGCGGCGAACACGTGGCCGATGGATGTCTGCATGGTCTGGGGATGGACGGCAATGGTATGGCGGGCGGTCAGCTCCAGGTCGGGCATCTTTTGCGACCAGGTCACGTCGGTCCGCTGGCCGATGGCCGGGATCACCGCGTCGCAGGCGATGACGAATTCGGATCCTTCCACCGGTACCGGCCGGCGGCGGCCGGTCTCGTCCGGGGGGCCCAGCCGGGTGCGTATGCATTCGAATCCCACCACCCGGCCGTCGCTGGCCAGGATCCCCACCGGCGCCGAGAGGGTGGCGAATTCGATGCCCTCGTCCCTGGCGCCCCGGATCTCTTCGGCGTAGGCCGGCATCTCCTTTTCGGAGCGGCGATAGACCACGGTGACCGTTTCGGCACCCAGCCGTTTGGCCGTGCGGGCGGCGTCGATGGCCACGTTGCCGCCGCCCACCACGGCAACCTGTTGCCCCGGCCGCCGACGGTCGCCCAGGTTGACCGCGCGCAGGAAATGCATGGCATCGACCACGCCGATGGGGGTGTCTTCGCCGGGAATGCCCAGTTGCATGGACCGGTGGGCGCCGATGGCCAGAAACACGGCGCCGTATCCCTGGTCCGTCAGATCGGCCAGGTCGAAATCGATGCCTAATCGCATCCCGGTGCGCGTTTCAATCCCGTGGGCGAGGAGAAAATCGATCTCCCGGTCGAGGATGCCCGGGGGCAGGCGGTAATCGGGGATGCCCACGCGAAGCATGCCGCCCAGGACGGGCAGGGCCTCGAAGAGGGTGACCTGGTAGCCTGCCAGACGCAGGTCATAGGCCACCGTCAGCCCGGCGGGGCCCGAGCCGACCACGGCGACCCGTTCGGGCCGGTCCGCGATGTCGGGGATGGTCAACTCCTCTGGGCTGACCTGGTCGGCGGCAAAGCGTTTCAGGTCGCGGATGGCCAGGGGGGCATCCACTTCCCGGCGCCGGCATTGGGCTTCGCAGGGGTGCGGGCATACCCTTCCCAACACCCCGGGCAGAGGCAGCCGCTTCATGATCAGCTCGACAGCTTCCTTGTATTTTCCCTGGCCGATGAGCTGGATGTAGCCCTGGACGTTGACCCCGGCAGGGCAGGTGGTGGTGCAGGGCGCGCGGTTTTTTTTATCGATGGTAAACGTGATGGGCACGGCTTGGGGAAACGCCCGGTAGATGGCTTTGCGGTCGGCCAGTCCCTCGTCCCATTCGCTGGGCAGGGATACGGGGCACACCTTGGCGCACTCGCCGCAGCCGGTGCAGACCCCTTCCTTGATGTAGCGTGGTTTGCGGGTCACGGTCACCGCGTAGTTACCGATGTAGCCGGATACATCGGTGACTTCGCTGTAGGTCAACAGCCGGATGTTTGGACTCTGGGCCACCTCCACCATTTTGGGGGTGCCGATGCAGGCCGCGCAGTCCAGGGTGGGAAAGGTCTTGTCGAACTGGAGCATGTGGCCGCCGACGGTCGTCTGGCGTTCAACCAGGTAGACCGTGTGGCCGGCGTTGCCGATGTCCAGGGCCGCCTGCATGCCGGCGATGCCGCCGCCGACCACCATGACGTCGGGGTGGACGCTGACGGCGCGGGCTTCCAGCATCCGGTGAAAGTTGACGCGGTTGATGGCACCGGCAGCCAGCGTCTTGGCCTTGCGGGTGGCCTCGTCCTCATCTTCGGTGACCCAGGACACCTGTTCGCGCACCGAGGCCATCTGGAACAGGTAGGGATTCAACCCTGCCCGCTGGCAGGCGCCCTGAAAGGTCTTTTCGTGCAGGCGCGGCGAGCAGGATGCCACCACCACCCGATTCAGGCCGTAAGTGCGGATGTCGTTTTCGATCATCTCCTGGCCGGGGTCGGAACACATGAATTTGTAATCGCGGGAGATGGCGACACCTTTCAGGCCGCGGGCGAAGTCGGCCACCTCGGTCACCCTGACCTTGTGGGCGATGTTGATGCCGCAGTGACAGATGTAAAATCCGATCCTGATGGTCATCGATGTTCTCCTCCCGCCCGTAACCGGTCGGGATCGAGGGATTCAGGGATTGAAGGATTGTCCAATTCCACAACCCCCCGATTTCCAATTCTATGTTATTGCGCACAGCCGGTTGACGACGGCCAGCAGTTCATCGGCTTCCGGCGGTTTCTGCAGATAGGCCTCGGGCTCGGGAATGGTGCGGCCCGTCGCTGACCGCTTTGCACCCGTCCAGCGGTAAAAGGTGCTGCTGTCCAGGGTGGACAACATGATCACCGGAATTTGGCACAACCGGTGGTTGGTCCGGAGGCTCTGGTACAGTCGGATTCCCGCTTCACCGGGAAGCATGGCGTTGATGATGATCAGGTCGGGGCAACCGTCCAGGGCCTGTTTGAGACCGTCGGTCAGAGACACGGCACAGATCGGGCAGTAGCCGTTGGCACTGAGCAGGTTTGACAGGAAAATGCTCATGTCCGGTTCGTCTTCCACCACGAGAATCGTTCTGGCGGCCCTGGCCTCTGTCACCGATACCTCCGCTGTCTTTAACGGCCGTGCGGTAAATCACCGTAAGTAATAAAAGTCGATTTCGGGTTGGCTCGCTAACCTCGCCAATCGCGGCGGGGAATGCGCTCTTTATCGCGGTTCAACCGGATCGCCGTTGAAAAAACCCGCGGCAGGATAACCCGCGGCTGCCTACCGAGCAGCATGGAATGTGCCATCTACCGAAAACCGTCAGTAACCAATAGAAATAAAGAGAAAAATGGAGAAAGTAATTGGATGAGGGGTGGCACCGCACGTGTTGCGTTGCACTGAATGCAACATTTATTGCGCCGGAAATGGCGTTCCGGTATATGAAATAATTTAAAATTTACTATTCGTTATGTTATTTTTCGATCGGTGTTGCAGAACGTTGTGCAACGGTTGTTGCACGAGGGCAGGAGCAACGGTCCGGAATCGGCCAGGTGCGATCACCGATACAAATGCTCAACCCGTCCGCTTTCTCTTCCAGGTAGGCGCTGATGGCCAGCAGTGCACGGTCGGTGAATTTGATGCGCGCATCGCCGCTTTTGTGGTATAGTTGGTCGGATTCGACGAACAGCGCCGCCGGATCGAGCAAAAGGGTCTCGCCGGTGTTGAGGTCGAGCCGCAAGGGGGCGTCCGGGCTGACCCGGACGACGAACAGCGGCGTGTCTTCATAGGGAAAATAGACTTTTTCACGAACATCGCCACGGACCTGGGTGACATAATAGCCATCCTCGTCCCGCCGGATGGAGCGGTTGAAATGGTCGATGATGCGCTTGTGTTCGAAGCGGCCGTGGCGATTGAGCCACCGGCCCCGGCCGTCCATCCAGAAGACGGCCTTTTCTTTGGGGATGACCACTTCAGGGATCTGCGCTGTGGGGGGGCGATCGTCGTTAGGGTTCATGGGCGGCAATCTGTCGGTTTATTGTCGTGCCCCGGTCGGGTGTAATGATGTCCGTCTCAATGGCGACCGTTTCATCGGTTTCACACCGTCACCACCGTCCTTTTTACGAACCGGCGAAGATTGAACCGTGACGGAATTTAACACACTATTCCATTCCGGGGGGCTTTTCAAGTGCAGGGTAAAAGGAGCGGATGATGACGATCGACACGGCAACGGCCCACGGATTTTATGACCGGCTGCGCCGGCTCTACCAGGAACGGCTGCCCTTCAACCGGTTGCTGGGCCTTGGCGTCACATCGCTGAATGCCGATGGCGCAACGATGGCGTTTTCCATGCGAGAGGATCTCATCGGTAACGTATTTCACCATACCCTCCATGGCGGCGTCATCTCATCGGTGCTGGATGCCGTGGGCGGACTGACGGCCTCGGCCAGTTTGGTGGTGCGCGCCGCCGACCTGTCCGATGAAAAGGTCAAGGCGATGGTTGCCCGGGTGGGGACCATTGACCTTAGAGTCGATTACCTGCGACCCGGCAGGGGCGAGCGGTTCACCGCCAGCGGACGGATCATGCGTGCTGGCCGCAAGGTGGCTGTCGTCCGCATGGAGATGCACAACCAGGATGCGATGCTGGTGGCCGTGGGAACCGGTACCTACATGGTGGGATAAATTCACCTGGCAAGGCCATACCCGGCAAGACCCCTACCGGTTGTTGTCCGGGCCTCGGGTGAAACATATATATTGAGATTTAAACCATTTTATGCTAGTGACGATCACGCTGCAATCAAGGGATTGCGGATTGAAAGCGTGGGGAATCGAGGAACTCCCCGATGGTTAGCCATCACGCCGATCGGTAGGATGGCGCACGGTGTTGAAAAGAGCACGACCCTTAGACGTCAGATACTGCCATGAAGCAATATGTGATTGACGAAATCCGCCCCCAGGATTTTGAAAAAATTAAAGGCTACCTGGATGAAACGTATGGCGAGGCCGGCGTGGATGGCCTTTACTGGGTGCCGGTGGACGAGGCGTTGCTTTCCGGCGTACAGCAGGCGCATCAAGCCTGTGCGCCATTTTTCGTGGCCCTTGAACTCGGGCCGGACCGCCTGGCCGCCGAGTTTTTGGTGCGAACCCGCAGCCGGGTGCGCTGCGACTGTATCCACTATGCCGACGAACGCCAGCGCAACTGGCTCGTGCGGATCGTGGACGCCATGTTCGAAAACCTGGAAATCATCACCTGACCGGATAGGACGCCACGGGTAATGCTAAAATCAATCGGTTATCGCATACAGACGCTGATCATTGTCCTGTGGGTCGTTTTGGTGACGGTGGTGGTTGCGACCATCGTCATCGTCTGCTCGTTTTTCAGCCGGACCGGCAACGGTCCGCATCTGCTTGCCCGCTTCTGGGCCAATTCCATCCTGTGGGTGGCCCGGGTGAAGGTCACCGTCACCGGCACCGAAAAACTGGATCCTGAGCGATCCTACATATACATGCCCAACCACCAGAGCAATGCCGACATTCCACTGCTGCTGGGGCGGCTGCCGGTTCAGTTTCGCTGGCTGGCCAAGGCCGAACTGTTCAAGATTCCCGTTTTCGGCCGGGCCATGCGCGGGGTGGGATACATCAGCATCGACCGATCCAACCGCAAGTCAGCCTTCGAGAGCCTGGAGCGGGCGGCCCGCACCATCCGCAACGGCACCAGCGTGCTGATTTTCCCCGAGGGAACCCGCAGCCGGGACGGCCGTATCCTGCCGTTCAAGAAGGGGGGCTTCGTTCTTTCCGTGGATTCGGGGGTGCCCATCGTGCCCATCATCATCCGCGGGACCCGGGAGATCATTCCCAAGGGGCATTTCATGATCCGCCCGGCGCCGGTAACCATGGAGGTTTTGGAGCCGGTGGAGACGACCGGCTACACCCGCAAAACCAAGGACGTACTGCTGGAGCGGATCCGATCCATCCTCATCGACAATATTGAAAACGAGAGGCGGGAACCATAGAACCATGCTGAAACTGATTCCGTTGGGCGGCCTGGGCGAGATCGGCCTGAACATGATGGCGGTGGAATACGGTGATACGATTTTCGTCATCGATGCCGGCCTGATGTTTCCCGAAGCCTACATGCTGGGGGTGGATTATGTCATCCCGGATATGGATTACCTCCGCCAGAACCGGCGGCGCGTGTCGGGGATCGTGCTCACCCATGCCCACGAGGATCATATCGGGGCCCTGCCTTTTCTGCTCCGGGAGATCAACGTACCGGTTTTCGCAACCCCCTTTACCCTGGGGATCGTCCGCCACAAGCTGGAAGAACACGAGCTGCTCGCCACGGCTTCGCTGCACGAGGTGCTGCCGCGGGAGCGGCTGAAGATCGGACCGTTCGAGGTGGAGTTCATCCGGGTCAACCACAGCGTCGTTGACGGGGTGGGCTTGGCCATTCGCACGCCGGTGGGCATGGTGGTCCATACCGGCGACTTCAAGATGAGCCAGACGGTGGTGGAAGGCATGCTCACCGACGTGAACCGTTTCGCCCAGTGCGGGGAAGAGGGGGTGCTGGCCCTGCTGTCCGACTCCACCAACGTGGAAAAGGAGGGGCACACCATCTCTGCGCAGGAGATCGGCGCCGAATTGTCCAGAATTACGGATGCGGCCAGCGGACGAATCATCGTGGCCCTTTTCGCTTCCAACATTGCCCGCATACAGCAGATCGTCAACATCGCCAAGGCGCGCGGCCGCAAGATCGTGGTCAACGGCCGCAGCATCGAGGTGAGTGTCGCCATCGCCCGCAACCTGGGCTATCTGGATCTCCCCGCGGACATGGAGATCGACATCGACGACCTGAACTCGTATCCGGACGACGAGGTCATCATGGTCACCACCGGCAGCCAGGGAGAGCCCATGTCCGCCCTGGCGCGCATGGCCGCAGGAACCCACAAGCAGATCAAGATCCACAAGGAAGACACGGTCATTCTCTCATCCAAATTCATCCCGGGCAACGAGAAGGCCATCGCCAACATCATCAACAACCTCTACCGGCGCGGCGCCGACGTGGTCTACGAGAAGATTTCGAATATCCACGTGTCCGGACACGCCTTCCGGGAAGAGCTCAAGATGATGATCAACCTGACCAAGCCCACCTTCTTCATGCCCGTGCACGGGGAGTACCGCCATCTGGTGCTGCACAGGCGGCTGGCCCGCGAGGTGGGCATCCCCGACGACCACCTGATCCTGGCTCAGAACGGCCAGATCATAGAACTGGATCAGAAGGGCTTCCGGATTCGGGACAGCATTTGCTCCGGTCGGGTGCTCATCGACGGCAAGGGTATCGGCGACGTGGGTCGCAGCGTGCTCAAGGAACGGCGGCTGCTCTCCGAGGAGGGCCTGGTGGTGGTGAACATGGCCTTCGACGAGGAAACCGGCATCGTGGTTTACGGACCCGATATCGTCTCACGGGGGTTTGTGTTTGAAACGGAGACGGGGTACCTGCTCCAGGATGCCCAGTGTGTGATCCTGGAAATCGTCGAGGATGTCACCCCCGATGTGCCCAATCGGGTCAACCGGATCCGCAGCCGCATCCAGACCGCCTTGCGGCAGTATTTTTTTTATACCATCGGGCGTCGGCCGGTGATTCTCCCCTTTCTGGTGGAAGTCTGACGGCATCAGCGCCGACGGCCGTTAACCGCTAACAATGGTCCGGACGGGGACATGGTTTTCCCGACGGCCGGTAGACGATTATGAAAAAAGAGATTATCGGCATTCTTTTTTTCTTCATGGTGGTATTCAGCCTGATCAGCCTGCTTTCTTTCGATCCGGGCGATCCATGCCTGTTCTTCAATGCCGGCGGCGGTGGCAAGGTCCAGAACCTTTTCGGTGTGTTCGGCGCCAATTTCGCCGGCAGCCTCGTGGGGCTGTTCGGCATCGGCGCCTTCTGGATCCCCTTTCTTTTCCTGTTGGGCAGCATCCTCTTTTTCGGCAAGGACACGGGCCGGGCCCTGCTGCCCCTTACCGCCGGGGGCATCCTGCTGATCATCACCACGGGCAGCCTGCTGGCCTTCAAGCAGGACCACTATGTGCTTTTCGGCAGCCGGTTCTCAGCGGGAGGCATCGTCGGCATCCCCCTCAAGGCTTTTTTCGTCGACTACTCCAATCCGGCCGGCGGATCGATCATCCTGATGCTGGTGTGGCTCATCGGCTTTATCATGGCCACGGGGTTCTCCGTGGTGGCCTTCTACCGCCGATGCAAATCGGCCAATTCCGTACTTTTCGAACGTGTCGCCACCCTGTTGATCAAGTGGAAGGAGCGCCGCCAGAAAAGTTTCAAGCGGCGTCGGACCCTCAAGGCCGAGAAGAAAAAGAAAAAAGAGAAGATCGAGATCAAGACCCCCGACCCCAGTCCGGTGCCGGTCAAGCCGGTGCCCAAGCAGGCCGTGTTCGAATTCATGAGGAGTGCCTCGAGCTTCTCCCTGCCGTCGGTCAACTTCCTCGACGACCCCAAGGCGCGGCCCCAGTCCACCAGTGAAGAAAATCTGCGCATGCAGTCCCGGCTGCTGGAGAAGAAGCTGGAGGATTTCGGCGTCAACGGCAAAGTGGTGGCCGTCACCCCGGGGCCGGTAATCACCACGTTCGAGTACGAGCCGGCACCCGGCGTCAAGATCAACCGCATCGTCAGCCTCACCGACGACCTGGCCCTGGCCCTGCGGGCCATCAGTATCCGCATCGTGGCGCCCATTCCGGGCAAGGCCGTGATCGGGGTGGAAATCCCCAACGCCGATCGGGAAACGGTCCGCTTCAAGGAGATGATCCTGTCGCCTTCCTTCGAGCAGGCCAAGAGCACGCTTACCCTGTGCCTGGGCAAGGACATCGTGGGCAACCCGGTCTCCGCCGGACTGGAAAAGATGCCCCACCTGTTGATCGCCGGCGCCACCGGTACGGGCAAGAGCGTGGCCCTGAACACCATGATCTGCAGCCTCCTGTACAAGCTGACCCCGGACCGGGTGAAACTGATCATGATCGACCCCAAGCGGATCGAGCTCTCCATGTACGACGGCATTCCCCACCTGATCACCCCCGTGGTCACCGACGTCAAGAAAGCCACCAACGCTCTGTTCTGGGCCGTGCGCGAGATGGAGCATCGCTACGAACTGCTCTCGGAGAAGAAGACCCGCAACATCGACCAGTATAACCGCAAGATCGAAAAAGAGCCGCCCGCCCCGCCTGTAGAAGGCGAGGAGAACCCCAAGGAACCGGCCAAACCGCTGCCTTACATCGTCATCATCATCGACGAACTGGCCGATCTCATGATGGTGGCCTCGCGCGACGTGGAAGTGGCGCTGACCCGTCTGGCCCAGATGGCCCGGGCCGCCGGCATCCACCTGATTCTGGCCACCCAGCGACCGTCGGTGGACGTGCTCACCGGCATCATCAAGGCCAACTTTCCCACGCGCCTGACCTTCCAGGTCTCCTCCAAGACCGATTCACGGACCATCATCGACGCCAACGGCGCCGAGAGTCTTCTGGGCAACGGGGACATGCTCTTCCTGCCTCCGGGAACGGCCCGGCTTCAGCGTATCCACGGGGCCTACATTTCCGAGGCCGAATTGACCCGCGTTGTCGAATTTCTCAAGAAGCAGCAGCGGCCAGACTATGATACGAGCGTCGTCCAGGCCCCGGTAAAGGCGGCGGAAGAGGCCGGAGAAAAGGAATACGACGACCGTTACGACGATGCCGTGGCCCTGGTGACCCAGGCCGGCCAGGCCTCCATTTCCATGGTCCAGCGGCATCTGCGCATCGGGTACAACCGGGCGGCCAGGATCGTCGAGATGATGGAGCTGGAAGGGATCATCGGCCCCCAGGATGGGGTCAAGCCGAGGGAAGTGCTGGTTAAGAACTATGACGACATCTCATAGGGATCGTTTTGAAACGGCATCTTTCGGCTCAGGCCGGTGTTCTCGCTCAGTCGATATCCTCAACGTAGCGCTGCTACGCCTCCGGTTTCGACTTCCCTGCGGCCTTGGCCTGAACCCAAATCTACCATTTCAAAACCATCCCTGACAAACAAATCCCAAACGGCGTCTCACGGCCTTGATCTGAACCGTAATTCACCATTTATGAAAGAACACTGTCCTATATCTAGCGCCGAGGACTAAAATATTCCGAATTATGGGATTGAGGGATTCGGGACCACAAACCAGGGACCTGAGACCAGATACCGGGGTAAGAAGAGTTGAACATTGACCAGACATTGATCGACCGCATCAAGGGGTTTATGGACCCGGAAGAGGGCAGGCGGCTTTACGAGATCGCCCTTGAGGCCTCCCGGCTGGGCCCCTGCCTGGAGATCGGCAGCTACTGCGGCAAGTCCGCCGTTTATCTAGGCAGCGCCTGCCGCGAAAACGGATCGACGCTGTTTTCCATCGACTACCACCGGGGATCCGAGGAACAGCAGCCCGGGGAGGAGTATTTCGACCCCGCACTTTTCGATTTCCAGACGTTTGGCATGGACACCTTGCCGCTGTTCCGTCGCACCCTGGTCCTCGCCGGGCTGGAGGAGACGGTGGTTCCCGTGGTCAGCCGTTCCCACGTGGTTGCGCGCCACTGGGCCACGCCGCTGTCGCTGGTATTCATCGACGGCGGCCATTCCTTCGAATCGGCCAAAACGGATTACGACTGCTGGTCCGGCCACATCCTGCCCGGCGGATTCCTGCTCGTTCACGACATCTTCGAGAATCCCCAACAGGGCGGCCAGGCGCCATGGGAGGTCTACCAGCTGGCTGTGGCGTCGGGTCGGTATGAGGAGCTTCCGCGCACCGGGACGCTGGGCGTGTTAAAGAGAAAAACAGGCTGAAGGTTGAAGGGGGTCCGGGCCTCGGTCAGTTTGGATCGTATCGTCCATGGACGCGTTACGGTCGCCCGCCCGGTCGGTTCGGCGCCATAACCCATCTTTTCCGGGTGGAATCTCGAAACATCCTTGGTTTTATCCGTCCAGCATCTGCGCGATGGCCCGCCGGTCATACCACCGGCCGGCTGCCATCACACCGCGGATCCTGCGGACATTGGCCACGTCTTCCAGCGGGTTTTGTTCCAACAGGACGAGATCCGCTCTTTTCCCGGGTACAATGGTGCCGAAATCATCTTGTCCCTTCATCCGTTTGACGATACCGGAAGCCACGACCGTTCCGGCAGCCAGGGCTTCATAAGCGGTGAACCCGTTGTCGACCAGGATGCCGAGTTCATCGTGCAGGGAAAACCCGGGCACGGCACCCATCATTCCCGTGCCGGCGTCCGTAGCCAGCAGCAAGGGGATGTCTGCCGCTTTCAAAGCCTTGAGCAGCCGTTTGTCCAGCAGGTACTTGAAGGGTGCAAACGCCTCACCACCCTTGAACTGCAGCTGGTGTTTTTCCTGGCCTTTACGAAACCCTTCCAGGTAGCGTTCAGGCAGATAGCGGTTTTCCGGTTTTTCCAGAAAACCACCCGGGTCGGTCAGTTTCTGCACGATCAGATCGTCTATTACCATGGTCGTGCAGACCGGAATCGGTCTTTTTTTGAGTTTTTCCACGAGTGCGATCACCCTGCCATCGATCTGTTGCTCCTGTTGATGAGCGGGAAGCTCGAGCAACGGGCCAAATTGACCGAACGTGGTCTGAATCGCATAGGCCATCCACTCGCCTTCGCTTTCGAAATAACGTTGGCGATCCATGCTGGAAGCCTCCCATGCCAACTCTTCGATATGGGCGATTTCATCCATGCCTTCGGCAAGAACGCGGTCCAGTCCAACCTGGAAGGGGATGTGGCCGACCGTGTAGAAGTCCAGCCGTTTGGCCGTCGACATGATTTCACGATACTCATCGAGGCTCACGAATGAATAGATCTTGAGAAAATCGAACCGCTGGTATTTCTGCCTGATGACGATGTGTTCCGGGTTTTCGCTGAAATGGCCGCGAAGCATCGGGCCGCAGGTCAGGATCGTCGGACCGTCGAGGCGCCCCGCATCGATCTCTTTTCGCCAGGTGAGGCCGTACCGGCCGGTTTTTCCACGCGGCCCGAAACAGCGAATGGTGGTGACGCCATTGGCCAGATACAATTGTAAAGGGGAAACCGGCCAGGCATCGCTGGTCCAGCCATATCGAAGGTGCATATGCATATCGGCCAGCCCGGGCATCAGGAATGCACCTCGGCAGTCGACCACTTTGGTGTTTGCCGGTATCCCGGTCGTGCCGGATGGGCCGACGGCCGTTATCCGGCCGCCTTCGACGACCACGGTGTGGTCGGGCAGCACGGCCGCGCTTGTCATGGGTATCAGGTTGGCATGAACGAATGCGGTCGGCCTGTTTTGCACGGCCAGGGCACTTCCAGTCAGGAGAAACCACAGCATCCAGCAGGCCAAATGGATGATTGAATGCGAAAGCCGTCTGCCTGGCATGAACGACCTCCCTTCGGATGGTGAGAAAACGAACCGTCCGTCGACTGCCGATCCACGGAGACAAGACAGGATCAGCAGACGTGTGGGCGATCCTTTTCCTGGACGCCCGGCCAGGTAAAGCATCCGGCATCCGCCTGGTTGCTCAAACCTCGGTGCCCCAGGCTGCAGGTCTGCGGCTCAGGGCATCAGCGGCCAGAAGATCGGCAGCACGATCATCAGCACGACCAGCACCACCAGGGTCAGGGGCACGCCGACTTTGATGTAGTCGATGAACCGGTAGCCGCCGGGGCCCATCACCAGCACGTTGGCCGGATGGGAGATGGGTGAGGTGAAACTGGACGAGGCGGCCATGGCGATGCCCATCATCAGGGCATAGGGAGAGATGCCCAGGCTGGCGGCCGTTTTCAGGGCGATGGGTACCATCAACACCACCAGGGCCGCCGTGGGGATGATGCTGGTGGCGATGAAGGTGATGGCCATCAGCCCGAACAATACCGCATACGGCCCGAATGGGCCAAGGGTCCCCACCACCCCTTCGGCCAGGATCCGTGCGGCCCCGGTGTTGTCCAGGGCCGTGCCCAGGGGCAGCATGCCGGCAATCAGAAAAACCGCCTTCCATTCGATGTAGCGGTAGGCCTCCTCCATGGTCAGGCAGCGGGTGAGAATCATGACGGCCGCACCGATGACCACTGCAATGTAGATAGGCACCCAGTCCATGATCACCGGGATCAGCACGGCGGCCATGATTGTCAGGGCCAGTTTGGCTTTTTCTTCTCTAGGGGCTTCCTGGGCCCCCTCGGTAAGCACCAGAAAATCCGGTTCGCGGCCCAGCAGATTCAGTTTATCCCACGGTCCATAAAGCAGCAGGGCGTCGCCGAACTGCAGGGCCATGTCGCGCAGGTCTTCCCGATAGGCGGTGCCTTTTCGCCAGATGGCCAGCACGGTCAGGCCGTATTTTTCCCGGAAATTCATCCCGCGCAGGGTCTTGCCGGAAAGCACGCTGTGGGGGGAGAGCATCACCTCGACCAGCCCCACCTGGTCATCTTCCAGCATGGACAGGTCAGTTTGCGGCGTGTCTGCTTCGATGAACATACCTTCCAGGCCCTGCATGAGCAAGATGGAGATCATGTCCGCCGTGCCCCAGACCACCAGGCGGTCCCCGGTCGCGAAACGGTCGTCGGATGCGGGAACAAGGGCCGTGCCGTCCGCACGCACGAGGAGAAGGATTTGAACGTCCACGGCATCTCCCAGGCGGCTTTCGCCCAGGGTCAGTCCGACCAGCTTGGAGGTTTCGGGAACACGCAGCTGGCGCAAGTCGTGGCCCAATTTGGCGTAGTTGTCCATATCTTCGGCGGTGAGGATTTCCGGCGGCTGAAAATGACCATCGTCAGCCACCGCGGCCAGCTTTTCCGATGGGCCGTACACCACGAGCGTGTCGCCGGCCCTGAGTGGTTGAATTTTCAGATCCGCATCCATCTGCCGTGAATCACGCTCGATGGCCAGCACATTGAGGCCGAGACGGTTGCGGAAGCCGATATCCGCCAACGTCTGATTTTCATAAGCGCTGCCGGGATTCAGGTTCAGCCGGGCCACCTGCATGCCGTGGGCGGTCAGCGCGTCGGGGCCGATGGCATCGGTCTCGGTGAGCAGTTGGCCCCAGTTGTTCATCTCCTGGATCCGGTCAGGTTTTCCCTCGACGATCAGCAGGTCATCGGCCTGAATCGTCTCGGTGATCGGAGGTGCCAGAAGCGTGATGCCGGCTCTGCGGGTAATGCCGACCACGGTGAGCCCAAGTGCGGCACCCAGGCGGCTGCCGGCCAGGGTTTTGCCCACCAGGGCCGAGCTGCCGGGGACCTTGATCTGAAACAGATGTTCCTGGAGCCGGTATTGCGAACGGAAATCCGTTCGGTGCCCGGCGGTTTCTTTGGCCAGGTTGCGCTTGGGAAGCAGGCGTGTGCCGACTAGCGTAACGAAGGCAACACCGCAGGCCATGACGATCAGGCCAACGGGTGAGAAGTCAAAGAGCTTGAAGGGCTCCAAGCCGTTTTCACGCAGGGCTTCACTGACCAGGATGTTGGGCGGCGTGCCGATCATGGTGGTCAGCCCGCCCAGCAGCGACCCGTAGGCCAGGGGCATCAGCAGGGTGGACGGCGATTGGTCGGTCTTGCGGGCGATATCCATGACCACGGGCAGCATGAGCGCAGCCACGGCCACATTGTTCATGAATGCCGACAGCACACCGGCGATGACCATGATGATCACCACCAGCATCGATTCGTTGCGGCCGGCGACCTTGAGCAACTGCCGGCCGAGGATATTGGCGATGCCGGTGCGGGTCAGCCCGCCGCTGAGGATGAAGACCGCCCAGATGGTCACCACCGCCGGGTTGCTGAATCCGGCCAGCGCCTCCTTGGGGCTGACGATATCGGTGATCGCCAGCACGCCCATGACCAGCATGGCCAGGACCTCTAACGGCGCCCATTCGGTGACCAGCAGGATGATGACCGCGACCAGGATAGCCAGTACCGTTATGATTTCCGGAGTCATCCGTTTTGTCCCTTCAGTATTATCGGTTCGTGTTGATTTGCCTGACAACCCGGTGGGCGGCAGGCAATGAAGCCGCCTGCAGGCGACTGAGGCGACTGTTTCGAGGGGTGATGCAATACACTATAAGCAATCACCTGCAAAATACAACACGATCGATGAGACCGACGGGTGCACGGTACCGATCCCCTTGCGGCAGGGCCACTGACGGGACCTCGTTTTTTTGCCATCCGAAAGCGTCTGCCGCTGATCGGTCATTGCGCAATCAAGCCACCTTCCCAATTACGCAGCCTGTTGATCCGACCTGACAAATGCGATACTCAATTGTCATTTTATTTCCGCATCCATCCATCGTATCGCCAAGAGAGATAATCATGAAAAAGTGTCCCTATTGTGCCGAAGACATTCAAGACGAGGCAATAAAGTGCAAACACTGCGGGGAGTTTCTGGATGTCTCCAAAAACCCGCACGCTGCGGAGGAAACGGTCGAATGGTATTTCCGGAAATCCTTTATTATATTAGTTGTTTGCTGTGTGGGGCCGCTGGCGTTGCCCCTGATCTGGTGGCATCCGCAGGCGACGCGGGCATGGAAGATCGGGCTAACCATCGGAATTCTTGTTCTCAGCTGGATTTTGTTTCAGCTTTCGATCGAGTCCCTGCGTATAGTCAGGGAGTATTACCAGCTACTTGAAAGTCTTTGAAAGAATTGACGGGCAGAACGAATCCATAAATATTCGTCTTGACCCGACCATGGGTTCACCGTTTATAGGAGGCATTGTCATGGCCGTGACGGTTATTAAAATAATCTAACAAGGAGTCAGACAATGCAAAGCAATGTGAGCAAGGACGAGTGGGTCGACATGTTCCGGGAGATCGGGCTGACCGAAGACACCATGATGAAATGGCACCGCCTCTTCGAATCCCGCCATCCGGAGGGGCATGAAGCCTTTTTAGCCTGGCTGGGCCTTCCGCCCGATGAGATCGCCGGCATCCGTGCGACATCCCGCTAAGGAGGTCAACCCGGCGGCCGCCCCGACGGCCGCCGGGTTCCCGGCTCGAGGAGTAGAACGGGTGCCGGGGCGCCCGGGATGAGACCTGCATGCGTTTGGAGTAAATGGTAACTCAATGCTCGTGTCTTGCGTAGGAGCAGCTTCCAGCCACGATTAATGGGATACTTACCGCAGCGGCGCAACGATCGCAAAGGTGATATCGGGTATCTCCACGAACCAATCCAACTAATCAAACCAGTCCAACATTTTTTCAATACCTGTGACCTGAACTGTTACAGCGTTGTGATATATAATGCTGAAGCCGGAGGCCGGAAGACGGACGTCGGATGCCCAACGGCGAAGATGGGAATCCGGCAATCGGGATATTCGGGCCTTCGCGGGAGCGGTGATCGGATGCAATTCTTCGAACATCGAACAATGATCATCGAATGTCCAACTTTCAATGATGTGATCGCTTCGCTCCGTCGCTTGATAAATAGCACGCGTTCATTGGCTGCCGCCTGTGAAAGATGGGTTGAACACAAAAACCGACACCATTCCTTATTCGACGTTCATTGGGCGGATTTTTCGCCTTCGCATCCATTTGGGGGCGTAAGGCCGGGTGAGGGGATGACACGATTCACAGCCCTTTTCCCCTGACCCCGATGCTCCATCCAGTTCAATCAAAAAAGCCTTAAAAAAAAGCCGAAACGATTTCGATCGATCAGATCGCTGATTGACACGGTCCGGTTCAAAAAATAGACGAGTAGAGGGATGTTAGAGAAAATGCGACGGCCAGAGAAGACGTTAATCCAATTATTGAATTGACGGGTGCCGATGATCGCCGGTAGGATTGGCAGCATTGGTCGACATCCCTTCATGGCGTCGCCAGTCGGCAACAAGGAAAAGAGCGGATGAAATTGTACTGGGTAACTACCGAAGATCATGATGAAGACTGGTTCATTGTGGCCTCATCTTCGCAAGCGGCATGCAAGGCCCACGAAGAAATGGAAGGCTATGACCGAGGTGACGCCAGGGCGGAAGCGATCCTGGAGATCCCGGACCATCTCCCTGCTGAGCCCGGGTGGCCCTCCGAAGCGCTGTTGTGCTCGCTGGGCGCAGCATTTCTGCGCGACGATGAACCCAGAGTCGTTGAAATTGCCGGAAGGAAGTGTTGTGAAGGCATGCTCGAATCCAGGCTGAATGAAATCGTCGATGATGCATTCGAGGCGCGAGGCGAGGGGCGGCTGAACCGGACGGAAAAACCGCCGTTCCATTGATCATCGCCATATCGCACGAAGCGATCCTATTCCCCTGTAGGCTGCCGTGCCGGTCGAGGTTGGTTCAATCCCATGTTTAGTGTTTTTCTCGTTTCCACTGTCGTGCTGGTCGCCTTTTCACTGCTGCCCCTTTGGCGCCACGATGCCTGGTGGGTGCGGTCGCTTGACTTTCCCCGCCTGCAGCTCTCCGTGATCGCCCTGCTTCTGCTTCTTTTGGAACTGCTGTTTCTGGATCTGTCGAAACCCTCGTCGTGGTGGCTGGTCGTCTTTACCGTTTTGCCTTTGATCTACCAGATGTGGTGGATCGTGCCGTACACGCGGCTGTTCCCCGTGGAGGTAAAGCCTGCCAGGGCCGCGGACAGGCAACGAACGATCCGGGTCATGACCGCCAACGTCCTGATGCCGAACCGCAACGCGGCAGCCCTGCTCGAACGGGTTCGCCAACACGCACCGGATATCCTGGTTACGCTCGAGTCCGATGCCTGGTGGCAGGAGCGGCTGGATACCCTCGAAACCGACTATCCCTATACGATCAAGTGTCCACTGGATAATCTGTACGGCATGCACGTTTATTCCAGACTTGTGCTGACGGACAGCCATACTGAGTACCTGGTCGAACCGGATAAACCCTCCATGCACACATTGGCGCATCTGCCCTCAGGCCATCGGATCCGTATGCATTTTCTGCATCCGGCACCGCCCAGCCCGACGGAAAACGAGGCGTCCGCAGAGCGCGATGCTGAATTGATCATCGTGGCCAAAAGTATTGCCGGGGCGGACACCGCAGTTATCGTGACAGGCGATCTGAACGATGTGGCCTGGTCTCGGACCACCCGCCTGTTCAGAAAAATCAGCGGCCTGCTCGATCCACGGGTTGGGCGCGGCATGTTCAACACCTTTCATTGCAAATACTGGTTCGTTCGTTGGCCGCTGGACCATCTGTTTCACAGCAGCCATTTTGGCCTGTCCGGCATCCACCGGCTCCAAGGCTTTGGCTCCGATCACTTTGCCCTGTTGACGGAATTGGTTTTCGAATCCGATCGCGATGCCGCGCACAAGGGGCTCGACGCCAATGCGGATGATCGATCCTGGGCGAAGGCCAAGGCGGAAGAGCAAGGCGTCAGCAGCACCGACGTTCCCCGGCCGGGCAAGCGCTGACAAGCAAAAAAGGCGTCAATTGAACCGCGATAGCAAGCGCATTCTCCGCCGCTTGCCGCGGGGAGGTTTCAAATCCTGACAAATTCTGTCATGAAAACTCACAAAATTGGGCCGTTCGCCTGCGCCCTGACGCAAATGGCCGCCCCTTGAAACGGGTCTGACGGGCGTTCCACCGACATTTCCTTCGACCGATTGCCCTCGCTTCGCTGTGCATCCGCACAACGGCCCCACGTGTTCCTTCAATCCGATTCCAGAGGTGGCCAGTCCGGTTTGGCCCACGTATGGGGCTTTCTGTGAGGCGCTCACGAGCCGCCTGGACAGGTGGTTTAGAGCGGCCGCCGATCGGATGCCCCCAGTCAACCCGATGGATGGGCGGATTCGTTTAAAAAGAATTGATCAATAGGCACTATATTTGCTGTTCATGGCAGATGCAAAACGATAACCGATCGGGAGTACAACACATGCACGCCGAACCGCACCGGTTCCCCATAAACAAGCTGACACGCAGGCTGGTGCTGGAACTGGGCCTGATTCTTTTTTTCAGCGTGGTGGTGTTTGTCGTTGCAGCCGAAGTCGATCTTTTGGAGCGAATCGTAGCGATTTCGCGGCGCCATGAAAAAGGGGAGCTCGATGAACTGATTGCCGTGGCGTTGTTCCTGGTGGTCGCATTGGCGGTTTTCTCAATGCGGCGCTGGAGCGAGATCAGAAGCGCCAATGCGGTTTTGTTGGGGCGAAACCGCGATCTTCAGCAGGCGTTGGTCCAGATCAAGGAGCTCAAAGGGAGCATCCCGATTTGTTCGGCATGCAAAAAAATAAGAGACGACGGCGGCCACTGGCACCCGGTGGAGTCGTATATTGAAACGCACACCCGCGCCGAATTCACCCACGGCATTTGTCCTGATTGCACCAACCGGCTCTATCCGGAATACGCTGCCGATCGGAAAAAAAGACAGTCCTGAAGAGATGGCGTCGGCCACGGCGCCTTCTAACGAGGGGCCTTGGCCGGGCGGCGTGGATTCTGATGCAACGCCCTTGTCGCCGTTCACATATTTCTTTTTTTCGCCACATTCTGCCTGGTCTTGACTGTGTTCATGACGTTTTCCACCCCCCTGTCATGCGTGTCAGGCCCTTACCATCAATGAGTAAAATACTGTTGCGTCATCGATTCCAACTTTTCGCGCAAGGTTTGCTCGGAATAGTCGGAAAATCGTTCATAAATAGATTTTGAAATGGTCTTGACGATGTCGATGCCAGGGTTGACATGGCCTTTCTTCGTTTCCGCTTCGCTTTCCGTCGGTAGCTATCTGAAGGTAGTCTCCGGGCTTCAGGTTTAACGCGTTAATGGCAAAAAAGCGGTTTTTTTCCCACGGTGCATGGTGGGTTGTGGCTTGAGGGCGACACTATTCGTAAGAAATATAGCCTATCAAGCCTCCGGCGTTGCCGGAGGTCAGGACGGCACCCGGACGCTACTCCGGGATCGTGGCGATGGTTCGGACGGAAGCGATGCTATCCCAGTCAAAATCGGTATTAATGGCTGGGCCCTTATCGTTTTCGGTGATCCGTACGAATTCTTCTCCCAGGAAAAAAGTGGCGCCGCTATAGATTTTTTCTTCATTGATCTGGCAGCTGATATCTTTTCTCAGTCTACGCGACAGCGTGCCGTGGACCGGCATGGACGCATATTGAACCCTCCCCGCGGCAAGCCGCGGGGAATGTTCTGCCTGAACCGGCAGTGCTTCGCGTCACCGAAAGGATAAAAAACCGATTTTCAGTTCGCTCGCCAACCCCGCCGCAAGCGACGGGGAATGCGCTCGCTGTCGCGGTTCAAAAATTTTCTCGAGCATTGCTTTTTTCATGATCCATTTTCCTTTCTGTAGTATCATTCACAGCATCCGCTGCACGACTTCCCGCATGCAGCAGGTTCCAGGGTTTGAGACAGAAGGTCCCACCACATCTTGAATTCTTTGATTTGATCCGCCGCTTCCGATTCCCGGCACTGGGTCAGCCGAAGGTAAACGGCTTCGTCAAAATCGTGTGCCGAAAACAACAGCTTCTCATCTTCCAGAACGCTATCGCGCTGCCGGGAACGGGTCGCAGCATTCAACCGTTCCCGCAACGAGCGGTCTTTTAGTCCCCGTTCAATGAAGGCCAAGGCGTTTGCAATGGTCATGGGGCATCCTTTCTGATCAGGCTACTTCTTTCGGGCCGGTTTTCGATGGTTAGCGCAACGGCTGTGCCAGAAAGGCAGGAGAACCGTTGTTGGGGTGGACGGTCGAGGAGAGCAAGCTATCTTTTATGGGCACCCCGTTACCTCTGCCAGTAAGGGGTCCAGGCCATACCCGCTATCGTCGTGGGGTCGTGACAGATTTCCAGCAGTTTTCGAGTTGCGGCAAATGAGAGAGTATTTATGGGCCGAAGGGTAAAAGGAACAAGCCCAAATTGTACCTTTTTGTAGGTTGAACGGACATCGTCGTTTGCAAAATTGTAGATTGAATGGCCCAGACCTATAGGGTCGACCCTTCAGGCGGCAGATCCGGAAAGTCTGGTTTCTGCCCGGACAGGAATGCCCCGATACCGTGCAGACATTCCCCGGAAGCGATCAAATCAACCGCCGCCTGCTGCTCTAAATCGAGGGTCGCCTGAAGGGACAGGTTGCGGCCGGCGCGAATCACCTTCAGCGCGCTTTGCACGGCCCGCGGTCCGTTGCCCATGATCGCCTCGGCCATTTCGACGGCTTCCTCCACGGCCTGATCCGGCGCGCTGATCCGATTGACGAGACCCATGTGCAAAGCTTCATCCGCCCCGACCCGGCGGGCGGTCAGGACCAGATCGGCCGCCGCCGCCGGTCCGATCAGGTGGGCCAGGGTCGCCCCTCCGCCCCAGTCCGGCATCAGCCCCAGCCGGACCTCGGAGAAACATATCTGTGCGGAGGGATCCATCACGCGCAGATCACAGCGAACGGCCAGTTCGGCCCCACCGCCGAAAGCCATCCCGTTAATTGCCGCAATGATCGGAACGGGCAGCGCGACCAGGCGATCCACGGCCGCGCGTACAACATCGATGAGTCGGGCAATCGCCTCCTTTTCCCCGCCTTCCATCGCCCGGGCCATCTCGGCCACCATGGGATTGTCCGGGTTGACATCGAATCCGCTGCAAAACGCCTTGGAGCCGGCCCCGGTGACGATCACAGCCCGTGGCAGGGGGGCCTTGGACAGCTTGCGGACGGCGTCTTCCAACTCCTGGAACATCGTCTGGTTGAAAGCATTCAGCCGATCAGGACGCCGCAGCACCACCATGGCCAGCGGCCCTCTTTTTTCTACCGCAATTCCTTCCGATCCCGTGCTCATGACCGCCTTCTCCTTCCGCCGTTTTGAGTCGCTGTTATACCTGTTTCCATCTGCTGCCGCATTGCCTTGCTACCCGGCCATACCAGCGGGTCCGTTAAAATGCAACCGTCGGCGCATCGGCGGCCGATTGCGGATTTGGTGCAAAAGCGGCGGCGGTGAACGCTATTCCATGCGGCGCAAATAGTGATGAACGCGTGAAATGATTGGTTGCGCCGCATGACCTGGTATGAGATGCATGACCATGCCCGACAGCGCCTTCCTCCTACCCGCAGTCACCCATGCCGTCATCGTCGCATTCGCGGCTATGGTCCACGGCACCATGGGCATCGGTTTTCCCATGATCGCCACCCCGTTGCTGGCCCTGGTCACCGATGTGCGGACGGCCATCCTTCTCCTGGTTCTCCCGACGGTGGCCCTCAACGTGGCCAACATCCTCAAGGGCGGCCGGTGGCATCACAGCATTGCGGTATACTGGCCGCTGGCCGCCTACGGCATGGTCGGCAGCCTCATCGGCACCCGCTTGCTTATCGTCTTCTCGCCGGAACCGTTCCTTCCCCTGATGGCGGCCATGCTGGTGGTTTATCTCAATGCCGATCGCATCGGCGCCGGCTTTGCCTGGGTTCACCGCCATCCCCTCATCGCTTTTGCCGCTTTCGGGCTGGCTGCCGGCATCCTTGCCGGCACGGTCAATGTCATGCTGCCGGCCCTGATCATCTTTGCCCTGGAAATGAATATGTCCAAAACCGTGATGATCCAGGTTTTCAATTTCTGTTTCCTGTTCGGCAAGCTGACGCAGGGGGCGGTATTCGTCCAGGCGGGCCTGATGACCAGCGGGGTGTTGACGGCTTCGGCCCCATTGGCCATATTGGCACTGACGGTGATGCTGCTCGGCATGCGCATCCGCGACCGGATCCCCACCGAGGTCTATCGTCGTTGGCTACGTCGGTTGCTGGCGGTGCTGGCCGGCATGCTGATGGTGCAGTTCCTGCGGATATGAGGGGGCGCCGGGTTCCGGGTTTCAGCCGGTTAACGGTTGAAGACCGGCAACGCAACGCCCATAAAGAAAATTCCAAATTAACCAATATGGTATTATGTAGGCAAGAAAAACCGAGTGTTCAAATCAGCTGAGGGGCCAGTCCCATGCAAAAAAGCACACGATCCTCAACGTCGATGGTCAAGGAATTTACCAGGCAATACCTGCTGATTTCTCTTTTCCCGGTGGTTCTATTATTTGCATTCGCCGTGGCCGGCGGGTTTATCGCCCAGCGGCATCTGTCTGCGCTTATCGCCGATTCAACCCGTGAACTGAATTCGGATGCCAAAAAGGAGCTGGAAGCGCTGGGCCAGCAGTTCATTCAGGATAAGGCCAGGGATGCCGCCAGGCAGGTCGCGCTTTTCCTGTCGTTAAGGCCGGAGATGGATATGGGCGCCCTCCAGCGCTCCGCCCCGTTCAGGGCCATTGCCATGCAGCCGGTGGGGCAACATGGGTATGTATGCCTGTATGAAGCCGGAACCGGGATTATGCGCATTCACCCCAACCCGAACCTGACCAATCGAAAGATGGATTTCCTGTCCACTGAAATACCGTCATGGTGGGCTATATTCGAACGCTCCCTGTCCGGGAAAGAGACATCAGGGTATTACGACTGGATCGAACCCGATGGTTCCGTTCGAAAAAAATATATGACCATGACACCGGTAGGCGCGCCCTTGCGGGGAATCACCCTCATGGTTGCCGCCACCACCTACATCGACGAGTTTTCGGCGCCCGTTGCGGCGATGGTGCAGAAAGAAGCCGCCATAAGCGCCAATTTCCATGATTTTCTGGTCGACCAGCTGCTGATTGCCGGGACTCTCATGGCATTGTTCCTGTCGGCCACTTTCCTGAGCGTTTACCTGATCGGCCGGCGGTCCGCGCTCGGCTATATGCTGCCCATTGTCTCCATGGCCACGGCCGCCGAAAATTTCGGGGATGGCCATTGGGACGCAGGCTTCGATTCCTCATTGATCGATCGAAAAGATGAAATAGGTGTGCTGGCGCGATCCTTCGCGTCGATGCGGCATCAATTGCAAAAACTCTTCAAGGACCTTGAATACCGGGTTTCGGAACTGAAGCTGGCCCAGCAGTCGTTGAAAGAGAGTGAAACCCATTTCCGGGGATTGTTCGACGGCGTCCCTGTCGGCCTTTATCGCACGACCTTTGACGGCCGTATCATCGATGCCAATCCCATGCTGGTCAGAATGCTCGGATACCCGTCCAAAGCGCAGTTCCTGTCCAAAAAAGCGGAAGAACTGTATGCCCGGCCGGTAGACCGTTCGAAATGGCAGTCGATGATCGAAAGATCCGGTATCAACAATGTCCATGAAGTCAGGATGCGCTGCTATGACCAATCCATACTCTGGGTCGAGAATCATTCACGAACCGTCAGGGATTCAGACGGTACCATCCTATACGTTGAAGGCAGCCTCATCAATATCAACGAACGCAAAAAAATGGAAAACCAGTTCCAACTGGCCCAGCGCATGGAAGCCATCGGCACCCTGGCCGGCGGACTCGCCCACGATTTCAATAACCTGATGATGGGGATATTAGGCAATGTGTCCATCATGATGCTCGATACGGAGACCACCAGCCCCCATTATGAAAAACTGAAAAAAGTCGAGCAGCTGATCCAGAGTGGTTCAAAGCTCACCAGCCAACTGCTCGGGTACGCGCGCCAGGGCAAGTTCGAGATCAAGGTCGTCGATTTGAATAGCATCGTCAAAGACAGTGTCGACATATTCAGTCGAACCCGCAAGGAGATCACCATCCACACGGACTTGTCGCCGAACGCGGGCCCGGTTGAAATTGATCGGTCCCAGGTCGAGCAGGTTTTGTTCAATCTTTTCATCAACGCGGCAGATGCCATGCCCGGCGGCGGAGACCTGCGGCTGCAAACATCGATCGTCAAACGCAACGAGATCGGGCAAAAGCCATATAAAATGGAATCGGAGCGCTATGTCCTGCTTCAGATCACGGATACGGGCCACGGCATGGATGCCGAAACCCAAAACCGTATTTTTGATCCCTTTTTCACCACCAAGGAGATGGGCAGGGGAACGGGACTGGGGCTGGCATCCGCCTATGGCATCATTAAAGCGCATGCCGGCTATATCGACGTGGCCTCGGAAATCGGCCAGGGAACGACGTTTACCATTTATCTGCCGGTGTCGGAAAGGCAGATCCCCCAATCGGTTAAAGGCGCCGCGACGATCACGTTCGGCAAGGGAACCATACTGGTCGTGGATGACGAAGAGATGGTTCTGGAGATCGGAACGGAGATGATCGGGAAGATGGGCTACCAGGCCCTGTCGGCGCGCAATGGCGATGAAGCCGTATCGCTGTATCGCAAACGCGCTGACGAGATCGATCTGGTTGTCCTTGACATGATCATGCCGGGGGGCAGCGGCAGCGACACATTCGATGCGCTCAGGCAGATCAACGCCGGTGTGAAAGTCCTTCTGGCAAGCGGTTACAGTATCGACAGACAGGCGATTGCTTTGATGGACCGGGGATGCAACGGGTTTATCCAGAAGCCTTATAACCTGGAAGACCTGTCGCGAAAGATCGATGAAATCCTGAACGGCTAACCGTGACGGAATTGCGGCTTCGCGAGGGCATCAACCGTCATGCAATAAAAAAGCGCGAGCGGGTGTCCATTCGCGCCAGTCATCGTGTGTTGTTCCACCAAATGGAACGATGCCTACTTCTTCTCAATCTCCCGGTTTCCCGAATACTTCAGGGCTGCGGCAATGAAGCTGCGGAACAGGGGGTGGGGGGTCATGGGGCGGGATTTGAATTCCGGATGAAACTGGCATCCCAGGAACCACGGATGATCGTCGATCTCCACGATTTCCACCAGTTCGCCCGACGGAGCGATGCCGGAGATCTTGAGGCCGGCTTCTTTCAACTGCTCCATATAGGCGTTGTTGAATTCATAGCGGTGGCGGTGCCGCTCGGCAATGCTTTCCTTGCCGTACGCCCGGTAGGCGACGGTGTCCTTTTCCAGCTTGCAGGGATACGCGCCTAAGCGCATGGTTCCCCCCTTGTCCGAATGGATGTCGCGCTTCTGGATGGTACCGGATTTGTCGTCGAACCACTCTTCCATGAGATAGATCACTGGATGGGGGGTGCTCAGGTCGAATTCGGTGCTGTTGGCCCGTTCCAGTCCGGCCAGGTTTCTGGCGAATTCGATGACGGCGATCTGCATACCCAGGCAGATGCCGAAATAGGGAATCTGGTTTTCCCGGGCATAGCGTGCCGCGCAGATCTTGCCTTCCACGCCGCGTGAACCGAATCCACCCGGCACCAGCACGCCGTCCACCCCTTCCAGGCTCAGGTTGCAGGTGTTGGCGTCGATGGTCTCCGAGTCCACGAATTTCAGGTTGACCCGGGCCCGGCTGGGAATCCCGCCGTGGATCAGGGCTTCGTTGAGACTCTTGTAGGATTCGGTGAGATCCACATATTTGCCGACGATGGCGATGGTGACCTCGTATTCGGGATCGTTCATCTGGCGGCACAGGGTCTCCCAGTTCTCCAGACGGGGGGCGCGGGTCCAGATGTTGAGCAGTTCGACGATTTTGGTGTCCAGCCCCTCCTGGTGAAAGAGCAGGGGGACTTCATAGATGCAGTTGACGTCCTTGGCTGTGATCACCGCATCGGCACCTACATTGCAGAACATGGCGATTTTGGCCTTGATGTCGGGGCTGAGCATGCGGTCGGTGCGGCACAAGAGGATGTCCGGCTGGATGCCGATGCTGCGCAGTTCCTTGACGCTGTGCTGGGTGGGCTTGGTTTTCACTTCGCCGGCGGTGCCGATGTAGGGCACCAGGGTCAGGTGGATGTAGATGACGTTGTCCTTGCCCGCATCGTTGTGAAACTGGCGGATGGCTTCCAGGAAGGGGAGGCTTTCGATGTCGCCGATGGTGCCGCCGATTTCCACGATGACCACATCTACGTCATTGGATGCCTTGCGGATGCTATCCTTGATCTCGTCGGTAATATGGGGGATGACCTGCACCGTGCCGCCCAGGTATTCTCCCTGGCGCTCCTTGGTGATGACGCTGTGGTAGATTTTTCCGGTGGTGAAATTGTTGTCCCTGCCCAGCTTGGCATTGGTGAATCGCTCGTAATGCCCCAGGTCCAGATCGGTTTCGGTGCCGTCATCGGTTACAAAGACTTCACCGTGCTGAAATGGATTCATCGTACCCGGATCCACGTTAATATAAGGATCGAGTTTTTGAAGTGTCACCTTCAGTCCGCGGCTTTCCAGCAGGGCGCCGATGGATGCCGATGCCAGGCCTTTACCCAGGGAGGAGAGGACCCCTCCGGTA
This sequence comes from Desulfosarcina sp., assembly GCF_055467485.1. Taxonomy (NCBI): domain Bacteria; kingdom Pseudomonadati; phylum Thermodesulfobacteriota; class Desulfobacteria; order Desulfobacterales; family Desulfosarcinaceae; genus Desulfosarcina; species Desulfosarcina sp. The sequence goes on from NZ_JBUOIV010000016.1 coordinate 92,289, forward strand.
ACGAAAATGTACTTGGTGTCATAACTCATAAAAAACCTCAGCCGTTATTCTTGACGGTTTGGTAAAGCGTCCGATATCTGCGGAGCGCGATAATGAATTTTCCACGCTGTTTGCCTCGGGGCAAG